>CAZBFL010000010.1:0-402 GCA_964491175.1 uncultured bacterium | reverse complement strand
CTGAATATCCTCCTGGCTGAAGAACGGGCAATTGTGACCGACATCCCCGGTACCACCCGCGATGAGATATCGGAGATGGTCAACGTATCCGGCTGGCCGTTGAAGATTATTGATACCGCCGGCATCCGCCGGCCGAAGGACAGGATTGAAGAAGCCGGCGTTTCCCGCAGCCGCGCCTGGATGAGGGCCGCAGACCTGGTTTTGCTTGTCCTGGACCGGAGCAAGCCGCTTCAGCCGGAGGACAGTGAGTTGCTGGCCGAGGTCGTGCCGGAAAAGACGATTCTGGTAATCAACAAGACTGATTTGCCGGACAGATTATTCCCCTCACCTTTATCCTCTCCCCGTCGGGGAGAGGGCGGGGTGAGGGGTCTCCAAAATAAATCCCTCCCCCCCGGTGGGGAG
>CAZBFL010000009.1:0-12967 GCA_964491175.1 uncultured bacterium | reverse complement strand
CTTTAACAATATCTCCTATTTCTCCGTCACCCCAACTTTCGGCGATAACAAGGTTGAAATGGTTTCTAATTGCCGCCAAGGCGTTTGGGCAGGGAAAACGCCGGTTGGGATTGCCCCGGTACAAGGGCGACCTCCACGGGTAGCCGCTGGTTCCGAAAACGGAACGATTCTTGTACCAATCGTAGGCGTGGGGCATAGCCTGGTATTCGGGGTTTACCAAAATCCCCTCCGCCGCCAAAGTCCGGCAGAAGGTTTTTTTATCGCAAGAAACGGCATCCGGGTGGAACCGCATCCTGAGAAACCAATAAGAAGGCTCAGTTTCAGGCGGGACCGGAGGCATTGAGACGGCGCGCAGCCCTTTGAATTTTTCCCGGAGTCGGGCGACTATTTTTCTGCGCTTTCTCAGCACCCCGGGCAATTTTCTTAATTGTGCCCGTCCGATGGCGGCCCCCAATTCGTCAAGGTTGAAGTTCAGGGAAGCGATTGAATTGGTGGCGCCTTCCGGCAGTCCGAACGGTTTGCCCCGGTCGGCCGCGCGCCGAACCTTCCAGTAGCGGTCGTTGTTCCTGGTATAGACCATGCCCCCCTGGCCGCCGGTGCAGAAGTGTTTGCCGAACATGGTGGAGAAGGCCGCCGTATTTCCGAAGGTGCCGACCGGCCTGCCGTTGACCTTCGCGCCGGGCGATTGGGCGCAGTCTTCCGCCAGCGGTATTCCGTGTTTCCTGGCAATCGCGGAAATGCCCCGGATATCAGCCGGTTCTCCTCCGATATGGGAGACCAGTATGGCGCTGGTCAGGGGCGATATTAGTTTTTCAACCTGTTCGGGACCCGTATTGTAACTGTCCGGCCGGGTGTCGGCTATCACCGGTATGCAGTTCAGCATCACAATCGGCATCATCCCGCCGGGGTCGGTGACGGGGCTGACGATTATCTCGGTGAACGGTTCCGGGTCCAGAGCGCGCAGAGCCACGTAAACGGCCGAGGTGCCGGAGTTGACCGCGTCGGCATAACCGCCGCCCATAAATTTCGTAAATTCCCGGCAGTAAGCCTCTTCGGCCGGACCGTTGTAGCCGAACGCCTCGCCGGAAGCGATCGCCCGGTCAAAGAGGGCGTCCGCCGCCGCTTTTTCTTCTTTTCCCAAAAGACCCCTGCCCGGAAATGGTTTTGTCCTGACTTTCGGGCCGCCGTTAACCGCCAGTTCTGACATCCTGACCATAAATTTTCCCCTTTAAAAGGCGCGTGTTTTTATTTACCGGTTAAGCGCAAGAAGTTTTATCGCGTTGCCTTTTGTGATTTTTCGGTAGGTTTTTTCGGATAATCTTTTTTCAGAAAGCAGACGTTTTAGAAGAGAGGCGTTGTCAACTTTTTGGCCGAAGCGGCAGAGGTCGGTGCCGAAAAGAAGTTTATCCCGGAACCTTTCCAGGAAAGCGATTCCGAATTCCGGGTCCCGGGTGATGGCGTTGAAACCGCTCCCGGCCGAAAGGTCGGCGTAGCAGTTGTTATACGCCGAAAGGAGTTTTACCACAGCCCCTTCTTTTGTTACCGGTCCCGCCGGGTAACCGCCAAGGTCTTTTTCCTCCACGTCTCCCGATATTTCCGACCAGAAATGCGGACCGTGGCCGATAAAAACGGTTTCCGGAAATTTTCGTATCATCTTTTCAAATCCGGGCAGGCCTTTTCCGTCAATGCAGGTCAGGCTGCACAGGTCAAAGATAATCGGCATCTTGAGTTTTCCGCAAACTTCGTATATCGTCTGCAAAGCGGGGTCGTCCACGCGCATGCCGGCCAACACTTCTCCCAGACCCCGGCACCCTTTTTCTTTATATTCCTTGATAATACGGTAGAAGTCGTTGCGGTTATGGGCACCGGTGTATCCGAAACCCCTCCGCGGGTCCACGTTGCAGAAGGGAATAAACCTGTCCGGATGCCGTTTACAGACGTCCAACACATAATCGGTCGTTACGTAATAAAAGGTGGCTTCCGGGTTTTCAATCGGAAGGAGAATCGCTTTTTCAATGCCGTTGCGGTCCATAAACTTCAAGACATAAGAGGGCGTCAGGGTTTTGTCAAAATAGAGTTTTCCGATGTGCATGTGGATGTCTATCATGTTTCCTCCTGGTGATACAGAATACCATAATTTCAATATTGCATTCAACCGTTTTTAACGGCAGGGTTAGTAGTAATTTGATTAAAAACTGTGCTATTATATTTTCGGACGATTCCCGCAAACTATTGCCGGTCTTAACCGTCGCCGGCCAGCCGCGACCCGCTCTGTCTCACAGCCTTTTTCTGTCTTACCGGTTAACACGGGAGGATGTCAGGATGAATCAACTCCTTCACATTACGAGCGGCGATTGTTCGGGAAACATTCTTGCCAGGAGCGGCATTCCCGGCGAGGTGTTTGTCTGGCATGATATTCTTTACGACGGTCCAAGGAAATTGGGCTGGCCGGACGATGATACGCTTCATGCCCGCGCGCGGTTCATTGAGCGGGCAACCGGCGGAGGGTTGAGCAGGGAACTCGTTCTCGAGACTTTGAAGAACCAGTACCGCAAACTTGAAACAGCCGCCGATTACAAGAGAATTATCCTCTGGTTTGATGCCTGCCTTTTTGACCAGGCGATGCTCTCGCACGTCCTTGCCTGTTTGCGGTTCCGGAAAATTCAGAACGTCGACCTTCTCTGCGTTGATGCCTTTCCCGGAATTGTGCCGTTCGACGGCCTTGGACAACTTCTTCCGGAGCAACTGGCTTCCGCATATAACCAGCGTCAATCCGTAACAGAGGAACAATTCTGTTTCGCCGAACTCGTAGACAGGGCATTCGCGCTGCAGGACAAAGATGCGTTCGCTCAACTATCAGTTTTTTCAAACGCGCCCTTACCGTGGATTCCGGCTGCCGTGACGCGCTGGCTTCAGGAACAGCCGGATAAAAGAACAGGATTGGGGCGGCTCGAGCGGCTTGCGCTGGAAGCGGTACGTTCCGGCCGCGAGACTCCCGGAGAGATTTACATCTCTGTGTCCGCAGGCGACAGCCACCCGCAGTTCTGGGGAGACACGGCTCTGTGGGCAAAGATTAACGCACTGGCCGACCGCAAGCCGCCGCTGGTGCAAATCGTGGGGCCAAGGCGGAGGCTGCCCCAATGGGAAGGCATCGCCGACCTGAAGCTTTTTAGGGTGTACCCGGCGGAGACGGACGCGTAACCGGACGGTAATGTTCAGCAGGAGGTGTTTATGTTCAGAAAAATTTTGTTGGGCGGTGTAATATTAAGTGCGGTGATTGTTGCAACCGTGGCCCGGACACAGCAAAAGACCGGGCCTGCTCCGGTTGTACCTACCGCAGTTGGTCGTTACCAGATGGCCGTGGTGGAAGAATCCGCCGCTGTCCAATCCTATGACGCCAGAGTAAAAAAGAAGCAGCTCTACCGGACGACGGTAGTATACCGGATGGATACGCAAACCGGCCAGATCTTGAAATTCGTTCCGTACAAAGAAGAGTTCGAGGATGGCATGTACCGGCCGACGAAAAACAATCCCAAACAATTTGTCGGTTATTATCTCATTTATCGCTGGGAGGAATTACCGAGCGAAAGACTTGTGCCCGACGAACTTTACAATCCTCTTTGACCCCGGAACGCAGGAAGAAGTAAAATCTTTAACAGAAACCTAACGAAAATTTCGCGGGAATAACTCAGCGGTAGAGTACGACCTTCCCAAGGTCGGAGTCGCGGGTTCGAATCCCGTTTCCCGCTCCGCTAAGCATCCCTGAGACGGGATGAGATTGGGAGCGTAGTCAGGCAAGGCGACTGATTAAGGAGCGTTGCCAGCGGGTGGCCGACCCGAGACGCAGTAGAAAGCCGAGCGGCGCCGAATCCCGTTTCCCGCTTCGCTAAACCTTCCTGATGATTTTGCCAAAACACCTTTCTGCGAAGTATAATAAAAGGCACTGTTGCCGGACAATGTTGTCCGGCGGCCCACCCCCAACCCCCATGGTTAGTTTTGCGGAAAACTGCGGAGTTTTCGGAATCCATTCCGACAAGAACTGCGTTTACGACCTTTATTACGGAATTTTTAAACTGCAGCACCGCGGCCAGCGGTACTGCGGCATCGCCACCACCGGAAAAGGGCTGAAACTGACCACCCACAAAGGATATGTCCGCCACACATTCACCCCCCAGGAACTGAAGGATTTGTCCGGTACTTCCGGTATCGGACACGTCAGTTTGAGCGAAAGACAGCCCATCATGATGGAGTCAAAACTGGGCTCTTTTGCCATCGCCTTCAGCGGCAACATCATCAACGCCGAACCGCTATTCAACGAGATGAAGAGGGACGGACACTCCTTCTTCGCCCACACCCAGACAGAACTCCTGGCCAAGATGATTGTCCAGGGAAAAGATTTTGTCCAGGGCCTGGAACTGCTGGCGAAAAAAATCAAAGGTTCCTACACTATCGTAATCCTGACCAAAAAAGGAATCTATGCCGTCCGGGACCCATTAGGATTCAAACCGCTCATCCTGGGGAAAAGAGGCAGCTCTTTTGCCGTCGCTTCAGAATCCCGGCCGTTCAGTCTCCTCGGTTTTGAAATTTTCCGAGACGTAAAACCGGGTGAAATTCTTTTGATTGACCAGGACGGAGTCGGCACCAAAAGCGTCGTCAGCAAGGGAAAGACAGCGCACTGCGCGTTTGAGTGGGGTTATGTTGCTTCAATGGATTCGGTTATTGACGGAGTCCCGGTGGTGCGCGTTCGGAATAACCTGGGTGCAAGTCTGGCGAAGGGGGATAACGTTGAGGCGGACCTGGTCGCCGCGGTTCCCTTTTCTGGAATCGGTTATGCGCTCGGATATCATAAGGCATCCGGCATTCCTTACGATGAGGTCTTCCTGATTGACCGGTTTGCCAGCCGCAGCTACCTGCCTCTGACCCAGCGGCTGCGCGACCTGGAAGCAAAGATAAAACTTTCGGTAATCAAAGACGTGGTCCGGGGTAAAAGGATTATTCTCTGTGACGATTCCATCGTCCGGGGGACCCAGATTCGCAATAAAGTGCTGGAATTAAAGGCGGCCGGAGCCAGAGAGGTGCACGTTCGTATCGGTTGTCCCCCCTTGAAAGCGCCCTGCAAGTACGACATCGCCACCCGTTCCTACAAGGAACTGGCGGCCCGGCGTTATTCCACCAAAGAGATTGCCGGGCTCATCGGCGCGGATACGCTTAAATATTGTTCGGTCCAGGACCTGGTTGCGGCTATCGGCCTGCCGGGCATCGGCTTGTGCCTCCACTGCTGGTCGGAAAAGGAAGTAATTTGATGAAAAAAGGCCTGTTTATTCTGGAAGACGGTGCTGCCTGGGAAGGGGTTTCCGAAGCCGCCTCCGGAGAGTTTGCCGGCGAGGCAATCTTTTATACCGGCGTGGTCGGGTACCAGGAACTGGTGACCGACCCGGCATACTCCGGCAATATCGTGGTGATGACTTATCCGCATATCGGTAATTACGGAATCAACCGGGCGGGATTTGCCTCAGACCGGGCCTGGGCGAAAGGAATTATCGTCAAAGAAATCAGCCGCATGCACAGCAACTGGCAGGCATATGAAGACCTGGTAACCTTCGCCAAAAAGAACAGGATATTCATCCTTTCCGGCGTGGATACCCAGAATATCACCAAACACCTGCGGGTTCACGGTTCCATGAGAGGCATGCTTGCGGACGGCCGTACCGGCAAAAAAGACCTCCTGGCCAAACTAAAAACGTTCCAGCCGTCCGAAAAGAAGGTTGCGGAAGCGAGTTGCCGCAAACCCTACGCCGGGCCGGACGAAAACAAAGACGCCTCATTCAAGATTGGCGTAATAGACCTGGGGTTGAATAAGGAATCGTTGCATCAGTTATCCGCACTCAGCTGTAAAATAACCGTTTTTCCTTTTAACGCCAAACCCGGCGAAGTCCTTTCCGGTAAGCCGGACGGCATCTTTCTGGCCGGCGGACCCGGTGACCCGGCTCTTCTTTCGGAGACGATCGGATACCTGAAAGATTTGATTCCGGAAAAACCGCTCCTGGGTGTCGGGTTGGGCTTCCAGGTTCTGTGTCTGGCACTGGGCGCCAAAAGTTTCCGGATGAAAACCGGCCACTACGGCCTCAACCAGCCGGTTAAGAATTTAATTGAAGGGCGGTGTCTGTCTACCAGACAGAACCACCTTTTTGCCGTTGCGGCCGATTCTCTGGGTCCGGACATAACTGTCACCCACCTTCACCTCAACGACCAGACGGTGGAAGGAATAACCCACAAAAAGCTTCCCCTTTTCGGGGTTCAGTATTGTCCGGGCCGGAACGACCTGGTCTTTCAGGAATTTCTGAAACGTCTGAGGGAAAATGCCTAAAAGGACAGACTTAAAGAAAATTCTCTTTATCGGGTCCGGTCCTATCATCATCGGTCAGGCCTGCGAGTTTGACTATTCCGGTTCCCAGGCCTGTAAAGCGCTTAAAGAAGAGGGTTACCAGGTAATTCTGGTTAACTCCAATCCGGCCACCATCATGACCGACCCTAAGATGGCGGACCGCACCTACATCGAACCGCTGACCGTTGAAATCCTTGAGAGCATCATTGAACGGGAGCGGCCGGATGCGCTCCTGCCCACCCTGGGCGGTCAGATCGGCCTCAACCTGGCGACCTTCCTGGCCCGGGAAGGGGTATTGAAAAAGTACGGCGTGGAGTGTATCGGCGCCGATGCGCAGGCGATCGCCCGGGCCGAGACCAGGGACCTTTTTAAAAAGACGATGCAGGGCATCGGCATTGGAATCCCGGGCAGCGGGCTGGCTTATTCGGTGGAAGGCGGGATGAAGATTGCCGAAGAACTTGGTTTTCCGCTTATCCTGCGGCCGGCTTACACGATGGGCGGGACCGGCAGCGCCACCGCCTATAATGCGGAAGAACTCCAGGATTTTCTGGCGAAAGGAATTGAAGCCAGCCCCATCGGCGAAGTATTGGTGGAACAGTCGGTGCTCGGCTGGAAAGAGATCGAATTTGAGGTGATGCGGGACTGCGTCGACAACACCATCATCGTTACCTCGATGGAGAACGTCGACCCGATGGGCGTGCATACCGGGGACAGTATCGTGGTGGCGCCGGCCCAGACGCTGGCGACCGCGGAATACAACAACCTGGCCGATATGTGCCGCCGGATTATCCGGGCCATCGGCATCACCGGCGGCGGCGCAAATATCCAGTTTGCCGTCAGCCCGGAGGACGGCCGGGTCGTAATCATCGAGGTTAACCCGCGGCTCTCCCGCAGTTCCGCGCTCGCCTCAAAGGCCACCGGGATTCCCATTGCCCGGATCGCGACCAAACTGGCGGTAGGTTTCACCCTGGATGAGATCAAGAACGAGATTACCGGGAGAACCTCCGCCTTTTTTGAGCCGACCGTGGACTACTGCGTCTTTAAAATTTCCCGCTTTACTTTTGAAAAGTTCCCGGCCGCGGACCGGACCATCAACACTTCCATGAAATCGGTGGGTGAGGCGATGTCCATCGGCCGGACCTTCAAAGAAGCGCTCCAGAAAGGAATCCGTTCCCTGGAAATCGGAAGGTTTGGCCTGGGCGCGGACGGCAAAGACAAAAACCTGTCTCCGGAAGAGATAAGAGACGGTTTGCGCGTTCCCAACAGCGACCGGCTCTTTTATGTTCGTTATGCATTCCAACAGGGAATCAGCGCCGGGGAAATATTTAATCTTTCCAAAATCGACCCCTGGTTTCTGGACCAGATTAAAGAGATAGTGGAGATTGAAGAGGAAATAAAGAAGTCATTGGGATCTTCCCCTCACCGCGCCTCTTCCCGTCGGGGAGAGGGAAAGGGTGAGGGGGGAGTGTTGCGCAGGGCAAAAGAAGCCGGATTTTCCGACCGGCAGATCGCTTTTTTGAGCGGCAGGAGCGAAATGAACATTCGAAGGATGCGCAAAGAGTTAAAGATTAAACCGGCCTTCAAATTGGTTGATACCTGCGCCGGGGAGTTTGAGGTGGAAAAGCCCTACTATTATTCCGCCTACGAGGCGAACGACGAGAGCCGCGCGACCAAAAAGAAGAAAGTGGTCATCCTGGGCGGCGGTCCCAACCGCATCGGCCAGGGGATCGAGTTTGACTATTGCTGCGTCCACGCTTCCTACGCGTTGAGGGAAGAGGGCTACGAAAGCATCATGGTCAACTGCAACCCGGAGACCGTCTCCACCGATTACGACACCTCTGACCGCCTCTACTTTGAGCCGCTGACCCTGGAGGACGTGCTCAACGTGATTGAGATTGAAAAACCCGTCGGCGTCATCGTGCAGTTCGGGGGCCAGACACCGTTAAACCTGGCGCTCGGCCTGATGAAGCAGGGCGTGAAGATTATGGGTACCAGCCCGGATTCCATAGACCTGGCCGAAGACCGGAAACGTTTCAGCCGGTTGTTGAAGAAGATATCCCTCGCCCAGGCGCCCAACGGGACCGCTTTCTCGGTGGAAGAAGCCCAAAAGATTGCCGGCCGGATCGGCTACCCGGTTCTGGTGCGGCCTTCCTACGTGCTGGGCGGCAGAGCGATGGAACTGGTCTACGACGACCAGGTCCTGGCGGAGTTCATGGTGATAGCGGCCCAGGTCTCTCCGGACCACCCGGTCTTAATCGATAAATTCCTGGAGGATGCGCTGGAGATAGACGTGGACGGCATCTGCGACGGCAAAAATGTGGTTGTCGCCGGAATTATGGAACATATTGAAGAGGCCGGCATTCACTCCGGAGACAGCGCGATGGTCCTGCCGCCTTACGGTCTCCCGAAGGAAATCATCGCCGAGATACGCGAGGCAACCCGGAAACTGGCGCTGGAACTGAAGGTTTGCGGCCTGCTCAACATCCAGTATGCGCTGAAAGGCGATAAACTCTACGTGCTGGAGGTAAACCCCCGCGCTTCCCGGACGGTACCCTTTGTCAGCAAAGCCATCGGCGTGCCGCTGGCCAACCTGGCCACCAAATTAATGCTGGGCAAAACCCTGCCGGAACTGGGGTTCACCAAAGAGGTCAAGCCCGGCCACTTTGCGGTCAAAGAGTCGGTCTTCCCCTTTGCCCGGTTCCCGGGCGTAGATGCGGTTTTGGGCCCGGAGATGAAATCCACCGGCGAGGTGATGGGCATAGACGCCTCTTTTGAACTGGCCTACGCCAAGAGCCAGTTGGCCGCCGGCCAGACGCTGCCGCTGTCCGGCCAGATATTCTTAAGCGTCAGGGACAAAGACAAGCCGGTTCTTTTGCCCATAGCCCGGGGATTCCACCAGTTAGGATTTGAATTGTCGGCCAGTTCCGGCACCGCGGGTTTTCTTGAGAAACACGGTGTTCCGGTTAAGGTAGTCCCCAAAGTGTACGAAGGCAGCCGGCCCAACGTGGTGGACCTGATTAAGGACAAGAAGATAGCCTTGATTATCAATACGCCCTCCGGCAAGAGGCCGCGTCGGGACATCACCTCTATGAGGGCGGTTGCGGTCAGCCGGAACATCCCCCTGGTAAGCACGATGCCCGGCGCCAAAGCCACCCTCCTGGCGATTAAGGCCCTGAAAGAGGGAGACCTGAAAGTCAAGACCTTGCACGAATACCACTCAGACCTTAAAAAATCCTAATTGCAGACTGTAGCGGTCGGATTTATCCGACGTGTTTGCAGTAGGACAGGCGTCCCGCCTGTCAAAAACACGTTGTCATTCCCGCGTGTATCAGGCGGGAATCCATTTTCGTAGCGCGACCCTTTCAGGGTCGCCAGGCCCGCCTACGCGCAAGGCTTCGGTTGTACCCGCCGAAGCTTTAGCGAAGGAGGGCGGGCGAAGGAGGGTTCAGGCATGAAGGTGCTCAAAGAGTTTCGAGAGTTCGCCATGCGGGGCAACGTCCTTGACATGGCCATCGGTATCATCATCGGCACCGCCTTCGGCAAGATTATCACCTCGTTTGTTAACGACATCCTGATGCCGCCCATCGGTCTTTTGATGGGGAGGGTGGACTTTGCCAACCTCTTTATTAATCTTTCTCCCCAGCGTTATCAGCGGTTGGCGGATGCGAAAGCCGCCGGCGCCGCCACCATCAACTACGGTCTCTTTTTGAACACCATCATCGATTTTATCATCGTTGCTTTTGTCATCTTCCTGCTGATAAGGCAGGTTAACCGGTTTAAAAAGAAGGAAGAGCCGGCGGTTCCGTCAACCAAAGACTGCCCGTACTGCCTCTCCGCCGTTCCGGTCAAAGCCACCCGCTGTCCGCACTGCACCTCGGATTTGAAACCGGCAGAAGGTTAGCGTTCTTTCTCCCCTTCCAAATTTGAAGATGTGGAAAAAGACCTTTATATTTTCATTTTTGGCCCAGATTCTGTCCATTACCGGCTTTTCCTTTGCCTTGCCGTTCCTGCCTTTTTTTATTTCCGAACTCGGTATCCATGGCACAGGACAGCAGGCGTTCTGGTCGGGCGTTGTTCTGGGCGTAAGCGGGGTTACCTTCTGTCTTTCCGCCCCTTTATGGGGCATTCTGGCTGACCGTTACGGACGTAAGATTATGGTCTGCCGGTCAATGTTCGCCGGCGCGGCCGTTCTTCTGCTTATGTCCTTTGTGCGCACGATAGGCCAGCTTGTTGCCTGTCGTCTGATACAGGGAGCATTTACCGGAACCCTTGCCGCCAGCATCGCCCTGGTCGCCAGCGTTACGCCCAGGGACAGGAGCGGGCTTACGCTGGGCATGATGCAGGCGGCGGTCTTTATAGGTACGACCATCGGTCCTCTTTTCGGGGGTGTTCTCGCCGACCTTTACGGTTACCGGAACGCTTTCCGGGCAGGGGCCGTGGTTGTTCTTCTCGGGGGGTTGCTGGTTCTCCTGGGGGTCCGGGAAAATTTTGTGGCGCCCGAACAGGACCAGATAGGCCGGACGATGGGATTTCGCAAGATACTGGCGGCCGGCGGTTTTCTGGTTGCGGTAGCCGTTATGTTCGGAGTTCATTTAAGCAACGCCATGGTAAGTCCTTCCTTCCCTTTGATAGTCAAAGAAATTATCCCTTCTTTTGCAAACCTGAACAGCATCACCGGCTCGGTTCTGGCGGCCGCCGCTCTGGCAGGAGCGGTTTCTTCTGTTTTGTTCGGGCATATAGGCGACCGGTTGGGACACAAAAAAATCTTGGTTGCTTGCTGCGCCGCTTCCGCCGTTTCTTCCGTCGGCCATTTTTTTGCTTTTAATCTCCCCTCCCTGTTTATTGCCCGCATCCTGTTCGGATTGGCCGTGGCCGGTATGCTGCCGTCGGCCAACGCGATGATTCATAAGATTATAGATAAAAAGTGCATCGGCAAGGCGTACGGAGCGGCTACTTCCCTGAGCATGGTCGGGATTGCTTTAGGCCCTTTCTTAGGGGGAGGCATTGCCAAGGCCGCTGGTTTACGCACGCCTTTTCTTGTCGTGGCGGGTTTACAGATACTGATGGCATTCTTTATTGCAGCCTTTGTAAAAACCAAACAACAATAACCTGCCATCCCCGGTCGGTTTAGTTCCGGGGCGCCGGGTCTGTCTATATAATGCGACCCTTTAGGGTCACCGGGCGAGGCTGAAGCCTCGCGCTACATAGGCAGAAAGTACCGCATTAAACACGGCGGGTGGATGCTATTTGGATGCTGCCCACAGAGTTTCGAAGTTATCTCTTACCAGACTTTTTGACACTGTCGTGAACTTGACATTTAGACGACCAAAAGTATAATATACTTATCATGAAAAACCGTCCTTTTTGGACCCGGCGGATAGAACGGGCTTGGCAAAAGAGGCCGATTGTCTGGCTTTCCGGGGTCCGCAGAGTTGGTAAAACAACCCTGGCGCGGATGTTGCCGGACACCGTTTACCTTAATTGCGACCTGCCTTCAGTGGTTCGGCGCTTGCAGGACCCGGAACTTTTTTATGACAGTTTACCTGAAGGCAGCCGCATTATTTTTGACGAAGTCCATCGGTTGGATGACCCCAGCCGGGCGCTCAAGATTGCCGCCGATGAATACAGCCATTTAAAAATTTTGGCGACCGGCTCCTCTACCCTCGCGGCCACTAAAAAATTCCGGGACAGCCTTACCGGCCGCAAGATGTCCCTTTATCTGCCGCCGGTTCTCTGGAGCGAATGTCCGGATGTTTTTGAAATAAAGGATTTAGACCGCAGGTTATTGCGGGGCGGGCTTCCCGAAGCGCTTCTTCATTCGACAAGAAACGACGCCTTTTTTTCAGAATGGCTGGATAGCTTTTACGCGCGCGATATTCAAGAACTTTTCGGTATCCGCAACCGCGCCGGGTTTATGAAATTACTCCAACTGCTTTTGCGGCAGAGCGGCGGCCTGATTGATTACACGAACCTGGCGCATTTGAGTGACCTTAGCCGGATTACCGTTAAAACTCACGTGGAAGCGATGAACATCGCCCATGCCGTATTCCTGCTGCCGCCGTTTCATGCCGGCGGGCGTCGTGAAATCGTGCGGCGGCCGAAAATTTATGCTTTTGACACCGGCTTCGTCGCTTTCGTCTCCGGGTGGAACAGCATCAGGGAGGAAGACAGGGGATTGTTGTGGGAACATCTGGTTCTGGATGTCCTGCGCACGGTGAATGACGAGAGAAATCTTTATTACTGGCGCGACAAAACGGGTCGGGAAGTGGATTTTGCAGTAAAAGGAAAGGGCCGGCAGATTGATGCGATAGAATGTAAAATTTCTCCGGACGGTTTTTCACCCGGCAGCCTTTCCTTTTTCCGCGGCCTATATCCTGAAGGCAATAATTACGTGGTCTCCCCCGCCGTCAAAATTCCTTATCGCAGAAAACACGGTGCGCTTGCGGTTCAATACTGCTCAGTAAATGACCTTCTCCGTTCGCGACTTTCGTGAGCAGGGGAAAGATTAATATAATATAGCGATATTCAGCCGGGATGGCGGAACGGCAGACGCAAAGGACTTAAAATCCTTTGGGGAGTAAT
>CAZBFL010000008.1:11059-14527 GCA_964491175.1 uncultured bacterium | reverse complement strand
ATGGAACCGGGCGTTGAGGTTATTCTGACGAATGCGATTACCGAGGAGTTGCTCCGTTCCGGCATACCGCTTTCCGGAGAGAAGGATGCCGATTACCTCCTTTCCGGAACCGTGACTTCCTATCAGAAGAGACCGCTCTCTTTTCGGAGCGACGACCAGAAAGAGGTTAACCAATACCGGCTGGAGGTGACGATACTGATGAAAATATCCCCCTCACCTTCAATCCTCTCCCCTGAGGGGAGAGGGAGGGGCGAGGGGAGTGTTAGCCTGACCTCCTCCAGCAACTATTTTCTTACCGGTTCCTTCAGCCGGAGCGAAGCCGCTGCCCTAAAGATGCTGGCTTCTGATTTGGCCCGTAAATCCGTTGAATGGATAACCCGACAGTAGGACAGGGTTCCTCCTTCGCCAAGGCTTCGGCGGACAAGGCCCGCCTGTCAAAAACCCTCCCTTTTTACCTGATCGCCTTCCAGGACGTTAAAGCGGCGGACAGGAAGATAGCCGAATTGAAAGCCGCTGCTTTCCCCGAGGGCTTAAACCCTTTTAACGAATCGGTCTTTTACGGGGATGAAGCAAATGCGGAGCGCATTATTTCCGCATCTCAGACCCCGCCGTTCTCCGGGGGGCGTCACTGCATCCTGGTCAGGCGGGCGGAAAAGTTTAAGAAGGAGGACAAGGAGAGCCTCTTCGCCTACCTGAAAAAGCCCGGTCCGTTTGCCTTTTTAATCTTCCTCTTTCAGATTGACCGGGGCGGATGGAGGCCGTATGCCAATAAGTTCCCCAGGCACCAGGTCCAACTCTTTTTTACCGGGGAGGAGATGGAGTTTGAGGACAACTTCGGAATCACCAACGCCTTGCGCCGTAGGAACCTGGCCGCAGCCCTGAAGATTCTTGACCGCCAGTATGAAGACCAGCGGGATTTCTACCGGTTGTTTGGCATGCTCACCTGGTTCCTGCGCAACCGGGTGGAACGCTTGCAGGGACGGATGACCCGGAAGGAGGCCGCGCTCTTCGAACGGTTTTATGAAATTGAGAAGAAATTTCGCCGGGGCAGTCTGGACGGCCGCATCGGCCTGGAACTGGTTCTCTTCGCCCTGAACGAAAAATAGAGCATGACCTATAAACAGGCGGTGGCTTTCCTGGAGGAACGCGAGCGGTTCGGCATCCGGCTGGGCCTGGCCAATATGGCCCGGCTCTGCGGCCGACTGGGGAATCCGGAGAGGCGGCTGACTGCGTTCCACATCGCCGGAACCAACGGTAAGGGCTCCACCGCCCGCATCATCGCCACCATCCTTTTGAAGGCCGGTTATCGTACCGGACTTTATACTTCGCCGCACCTGCTGGATACCCGGGAGCGGATTCAGTTCGACAACCGGTTGATCAGCCGGGCCGATTTCGCCTCGCTGATTACCGAGATTGCGCCGGTCATCACGGACCTTTCTGGATTTCTGCCTCATAGTCCGACCTATTTTGAGACGATAACCGCCGCCGCATTCCTTTATTTCAGCCGTAAAAATGTTGACTATGCCGTAATTGAGGTTGGTATGGGTGGTCGGCTGGACGCGACCAATCTGCTGGACCCCCTGGTTTCGATCATTACGCCCATCGGCCTGGAACACCGTCGCTTTCTCGGCAAGACCCTTTCGGCCATAGCCGGAGAAAAGGCCGGCATCATCAAAGAAGGCCGGCCAATCGTTTCGGCAAAGCAGAGCCCGGCGGTTTTGCGGGTAATTAAAGCCAGGGCCGCCGAGAATAAGGCGCCGCTGTACCTGGCGGGCTCCTCCTCACCTTTATCCTCTCCCCTCGGGGGAGAGGATAAAATTAAAACCCCCTCTCCCCCAAGGGGAGAGGGGAGGGTGAGGGGGTTAACCATCTCCTTGCCCGGGCGCTTCCAGGCCGAAAACGCGGTTGTTGCCTGTCTTGCCCTGAAGGCGGCCGGGATGGAAGTGAGCGAGGGGGTTTTACGTTCGGCGCTGAGAGATGTTTCCTGGCCGGGCCGGCTGCAGGTTACTTCCCGAAAACCGTTAATAATCTTTGACGTCAGCCATAACCCGCCGGCCATCAAAACCCTGATTGCCAACCTCGCCGGCCTATATCCGGGCCGGAAAGCAACCTTCCTTTTCGGCGTTTTGAAGGATAAGGATTATCGGGTGATGTTGAAATATCTGGGTAGTTACGGGAAACGGTTTTTTTTCACCCGTCCCTATTCTAATCGGGCGCGGGACCCGCAAGAATTGGAGAAGGTTTTTCGCCGGATTTATCCGAACAAGGAATGCCGGGTGGTTTTGGAACCGAAGGATGCTTTTCGGGAAGCAAAAGAAGGAATGGAAGGTGACGGGTTGCTCTGTATCTGCGGGTCTTTTTACCTCGCTCCGGTATTACAAACTTTTTAACTCCGCCTCCAAAAATCCGTCCAGTTCGCCGTCCAGCACCGCGTCCACGTTGCCGGTTTCGTATCCGGTGCGGTGGTCTTTGATTAACTGGTACGGTTGGAGAACGTAGGAGCGTATCTGGCTTCCGAAAGAGGCCTCTCCGGCTGCCTGGCGCTGCAGGTCCGCTTTTTTGCGTTTTTCATCTTCCTGCAATTTATATAACTTACTCTTTAAAATCCGGAGGGCGTTTTCCCGGTTCTTATACTGAGTGCGCTCAATCTGGCAGGCAACCACGATGCCGCTGGGCTTGTGCGTAATCCGGACGGCGGTTTCCAACTTATTGACATTCTGGCCGCCGGCGCCCCCGGAACGGAAAGTCTGCACTTCAATATCGTCGTCTTTAATCTCAATCTTGGCTTCCGGCGGCAGTTCCGGTATGATGGAAAGGGAAGCGAACGAGGTGTGACGTCTGCGGTTGGCGTCAAAAGGGGAAATGCGTACCAGCCGGTGTACTCCGGCCTCGTGTTTTAAGTAGCCGTAAGCGAAACCGCCGGTTACGATCAGGGTGACTCTTTTCAGACCTGCTTCTTCGCCGGAAAGCAGGTCAACCGTTTCCATCTTCCAGCCCTTCCGAGCTGCGAAGCGGCTGTACATCCGGACCAGCATCGCAACCCAGTCGCAGGATTCGGTGCCGCCGGCGCCGGCGTGGAATATTAAAATTGCCGGCTGCTTGTCTTCCGGTTCGGAAAAATGGACCCTGGTTTCCAGTTCTCTTATCTTCCCGGTTAATTCCTGCAAGAGCGTTTCCGCCTCCGCCTGCAGTTTTTCGTCCGATTCTTCCGCCAACAATTCCAGGATGGCCGAGGAATTTTCTTCCTTTTTCTTTAATTCCTGAAAGGCGTTAACGTCTTCCCGGAGCGTTTTCATCTCCTCGATAATGCGGTTGCATTCCGGATTATCCCAGAAGCCCTCCTGCTGGGTTTGGGTTTCCAGGGCGGATAATTTTTTACGTTTTGCCTCCAGGTCAATCTTGACCGATAGTTGGTTAAGCGAGGCGGACAACCCGGCAAAACTGTCTTTTATTTCCTTAAGTTCCATA
>CAZBFL010000008.1:7512-10959 GCA_964491175.1 uncultured bacterium | reverse complement strand
CAGCCCAAAAATTTGCCGAAGCGGCTCTGTCTTAAAGTAAGATTTCCGCCGCATTTGGGGCATTTTTCCTCAATCTCTGTTTTCTCCGCCGCGTCTTTTGCGGCGGCCTCTTCCGTTTTGCCTTTAGGCGCATATTTGGGCGGGCCGAAGGGCTCCTTTTTTTCCAGCATATTTTTGCTGTACCGGCATTTCGGATAGTTTTCGCAACTCCAGAAAGCGCCGTATTTCCCCTTTTTCAGCAGAAGTTTTCCGCCGCACTCGGCGCAGATTTCTTTGGAAACCACCAAACTTTTTTCGGCCTGGTTCACCGCTTTTGCGAACGGTTTGTAAAAATCGGACAGGACCCGGCGCCAGTCTTCCTTGCCTTCAGCCACTTCGTCAAGATTCTCTTCCATCCGGGCGGTAAATTCCAGATTGACTATTTCCGGAAACTGCTGGACCAGGAAGTCAATTATGAATATACCCAGCGGGTCGGGCAGCAGTATCTTCTTTTCCCGGGAGGCGTATTTTCTGGACAGGAGCGTATTTATGGTCGGGGCATAAGTGGACGGCCGGCCGATGCCGAACTTTTCCATCGCTTTAATCAGACCGGCTTCGCTGTACCGGTCCGGCGGCTGAGTCTCTTTTTCTTCTATTTCAAATTTACGTCCTTCAATCTGTTCTCCCTGGACAAGGGGGGGCAGCGCGTTCTCTTTCTTTGCGGAACCGATTATCTTCCGGTATCCGTCAAACTTCAGGACCTGACCTTCCAGGTCAAAGAAATACGGGCCGCATTCTATCCTGACTTTAGTGAGGTCTATCAGCGCCGTCGCCATCTGGCTGGCCACAAACCTCTCCCAGACCAGGGTATAGACCTTCAACTGGAAGGGGGTGAGGAAAGCCGCCACTTTTTCCGGTGTCCGGAAAACGCTTGTCGGCCTGATGGCTTCGTGCGCCTCCTGGGCCAGGTGGCTCTTGGCCCGGTAAACCGGTGGCCGGTCCGGAAGGTACCGGCTGCCCATTGTTTCTTTGATGAACCGGCCGGCTTCCTCGCGCGCGCTGGCGGCAATCGTCAGAGAATCGGTGCGATGGTAGGTGATTAAGCCCTCTGCGCCCTGGGGCCCCAGGTCTACCCCTTCGTATAACTCCTGGGCGATGGACATCGTCCGGGTTGCCGGCAGGTTAAGACGCCGGCCGGCTTCCTGCTGCAGGGTGCTGGTGGTAAAAGGCGGCTGGGGGTGTTCCTTTTTCTCTTCCTGACGGACGGCGGCGACCAGCAAAGGGCTCGTCTGCAGAAAGGCGGTAATCTTTTCCGCCTCGACTCTTTCTTTGATTCCCGGCTTCGGAAATTTCTTGTTATCTTTTCCGGAGAGGGCGGCGGTAAACGGAAAGTCCGGATTTTCCGCCCGGATAAATTCTGCAGAGACGACAAAATACTTTTCCGGTTTGAACGCTTTAATCTCTTTTTCCCGGTCGACCAGTATGCGCAGCGCGGCCGACTGCACCCGGCCCGCGGAGAGTCCTCTTTTGATGCGCTGGCCCAGGAGCGGGCTTAAGGTATAGCCGACCACCCGGTCCAGAATCCGGCGCGCCTGCTGCGAATTGACCAGCCGGATATCTATGCCGCGCGGTTTTTTAAAGGCGTTTTTAACCGCTTCCGCCGTGATTTCGTGAAAGGCGACCCGTTTCATCTCGGCCGGGTCTTTCTTCAGGATGTAAGCCGTATGCCAGGCGATGGCCTCGCCTTCCCGGTCTTCGTCGGTTGCCAGGAAGATGTTGCCGCAGTCCTCGGCGGCTTTGCGCAGGGCGCTGACCGTCTTGTTCTTGCCCTCCATAATCGCGTAGGTGGGTTCAAAACCTTTTTCAATGTCAACCGCAAACTTATCGGCCGGCAGGTCCCGCATATGGCCCATCGTGGCCGCAATCCGGTACTCTTTACCCAAAAAACGGCTGATGGTGCGGCTCTTGGCCGGAGACTCCACGATTACCAGGCTACATTTTTCCATATGCAATCCTATGAATATAACAAAATTGAAGAGAATTGTCAAATTACAGGGGGGAATGTTATAATTATTCACTCGGGTGTCTGATTTGCGGAACGCGCTGCGTGCCGGACAAGACTACGCAATTCGGAGACGAGTCTCTCCGTGTTCTCAATACTACTCCGTATGAGCCACGGATACTCATTCTGTCGTTCTACTTGTTTTGCACCGTCGCTTCGCAAGTGCCTCAAAAGAGATAATCCTCGTTCATTAAAGTTATTTATTTTGTTGTGGCCGTTTCGGCCCCATCGTCTAGAGGCCTAGGACAGGTGGTTCTCAGCCATCAGACAGGGGTTCAAATCCCCTTGGGGCTGCTCCTCGAAACGGTGTCATCGCGAGACGGGTGCCCTTTCCATAGGATTGGAAAGGGGACGTGCTTGTCCGCTTCTTTAACCAGATCTTGGATGATTTCTACGCGGTATTTTGTAGCAGATTAGTCTTTAAGGAGTTTGAAGAATTCGTCTACGCTCAGGCCGGCTCTTTTAATTTGGGCTCTAAGAAGGTTGGGCGCTATTTCTTTATGGTCGGGAATTACCAAGATTGGGTAACCGGGCCGGTCGTTATTGAGAATCATATGGCTGCCTTGCTGCCGTTCAAGTCGATAACCCACTTTCGCGAATATTTTTACTGCTTCCCTGCCGGAGATATTGGCAAGTTTTCCCATTAAACCGCCACCTCTACGTAATGGGTTTCTTCGGAATGAACGGTGTGGGGGTGTTTTTCTAATACGGCGAGGTATCCTTTGATTGCTTCTTGAGCATTGGCGAGAGCTTCCTCTTCACTCTTTCCCTGTGCCATGCAGCCCGGCAAAGACGGTACATCCGCAACATAACCCTTATATTCCGGATCGTATTCCAAGTAAACCTTAAATTTCACCTTTTCCATTATTTTTTTCTCCGATATTATTGTATTCCTTCTGGAAAATACTGTCAAACTGAATTCAGAATACCTTGGGGGAGGTAGAACACAATATCTGCAAGGGTTTTTTTACGTTCTAGTTCATCGGAACCAAATCTCTAAATCGGTAAATCGCCTGTATTTCCGGGAAGATCTGTGAGATAACGACTTCCGGGTTCCAAATAAAAACCCTTGGGGCTGCCGTAAAGTTATATTTCTTCCCTGCCGATTCCGGCCTGCCTCAATATTTCAAGAAGGGTTCCTTTCGGTAGGTCTTTTCGGTGGAAGGGCACAACGGCCATTCGTTTTGTTTCTGGATTTCTGTATGATATTTGGTGGCTTCCTTTTGTCCGGTCAAGAACAAAACGTTTTTCTTAAGGATGGTGACAACTTTTTGTGAGGTCAGGGCCGGTAGTTTAGGCATACGCTTCTACGGCCACAGAGGTTTCCAATATTTCATCTTCTATGGGGATGGATTCTCGGTGTGATTTCAGTGTTTCTATGTATAATTCAATGGCTTCTTTTGCCA
>CAZBFL010000008.1:0-7502 GCA_964491175.1 uncultured bacterium | reverse complement strand
GGACCGTAACCGTATAGCCGCCTTCCGGTTCCCTCTTCAGCAAGATTCTGTAGTTTAAGACCTTCATATCCGCTCCTGTTGATGGTTATTGAAACCGATAACATCTTACCGTAGAATAAGGAACAAAGTCAATTTAGGAAGGTCAGAATGTTCCGGTAAAGGTTAGTTACGGGTTTCCTGTTTACAGTGATTTCATCGGCGCTAAGGGTTGGAATTAGAACGAAAATCAGTTTGTTTTATTTGTAATATCCGTGTTCAATAGTTGCTGCTCTTGCGGCCATTATATTCTCCGGCGGAACACGACGCGGCACGGCACAAGCGCTGCCCAGGACGTATCGTCCGCCCGGTTTGCCGTCTACCACGCATTGTTTGGCTTCCGCGTAAACCATTTCCGGCGTACTCCGCAAAAGCGTCAGGCAGCTGAGTCCCCCCAGGAGCGTAAGTTTTGCGCCAATCTTCTCCTTTGTACGCCGAACATTCATACCGCTGGTAGGATCTATGCCGTCCATGGCGTCTATACCGGTTGAAGGCAGGTCATCGAGCAGGGGGTCATAATTCCCGCAGCAATGCTTGTAACAAAACACGCCGTGCCGATGAAATTCCCGGACCACTTCAGTATACGCCGGCACACAAAAGCGTCGGTAGATTTCCGGGGAGATGACGCTGGCGGTAGCGTAGGAATCACCGATATAAATGCAGTCCACCCCGGCTTTTACGAAAGCCCTGCCCTTTTCGATGGAAACAGCCACCGCCTTGTCGATGAGGGTGCACGCCAGGTGAGGGTCATCGTAGAAAAGCGTGAGCGCGGTTTCAACGCTGCCCAATTTTTCAACCATGAAATTGATGGTTTGCGATAAACACATGCCGACCACAAATAATCCGTGGTCATGCGCGGTCTTTACGCAGCGGATGACGTCTTTCAGGCAGCCTCGTTCCAGATATTCCTCGGCGCTGGTTACGGGTATGCCGCGGACATCAGACAGCGAGCGGGCAACGAAACGGGCCGTTTCTGCCGGGATAAATCCGCCGCCCCCTTCCACATCGTAATATCCTTCGGTTTGACCGCTGCGCCGCGAAGACTGAACCAATTTACCGTCTTCACGCCGGGCAACAACCTTTTCTTCGTACCAGGACGCATCGGGACCCATGCAAAAACGCACGGCATCGGTCTTGTACCGAAGAGCGGCGCCCAGCATACATTCCTGCCCCAAAGCCGGGTTAATTAACGAGTCTTCAAAGCGTTTGCCGCAAGCCAGGCAGGCATGGTCGGTGTAGATGGTGGGGAAAAACGGAACCCGGTCAGGCAATTTCCCGTTGAAAACATCCTGCATTCTCTCCCGGCATGTCATCGGTTCAGTTTTCGGGCGATGGAGTAGAATCCAACCTTTTTACAGTAATAACAACATTGCGAGCGAAAAGTATATTAATAGTCCGCTGAAGTCCATTATCGTGGAGATTAAAGGGCTGCTGACTACGGCCGGGTCAAGGCGCATTTTTCGCAAAATTATAGGCAGTAAACCGCCGACAAGGTTTGCCCAGAGAGCGATAAACATGGCAGCAAGGCCTATTACGAGGCTGACCATCTTTTCTCCCTTCCACAGGTAACTCCAGGCGCAAAGAACTGCGCCGAGAGCGATCCCGAGAAGAAGCCCCACAAACAGTTCCTTTTTTATGACGGTGAACCATTTTTTGGGCGTCAGGTCCCCGGTTACCAGCGCCCGTATTATAAGCGTGGCCGATTGTGTGCCCGTATTACCGCCGGTGCCGATGAGGACGGGGATGAAGAAAGCCAGCATGATAATCTTTCCCAGGGGTTCTTTAAAAATAGAGATGACGGACCCGGAAAGGAAACCTGCCAGGGTCAGCAGCATAAGCCATACGATTCTTTTCCGGAACAGCGAAAAGACGGAAGCGGTTGTATAGTTAACCTCAACCGGTATGACGCTGGCGCCTTTTTGTATATCTTCGGTGACCTCTTTTTCGTATACGTCGATAACGTCGTCCACGGTAATCACGCCCAGCAGAACATTGCGGGAATCCACGACCGGCAGGACGATGAGGTTGTATTTTTTCATTATATTAACCGCTTCTTCCTGGTCTGCAGAAGCGGGTATGGAATGAAAAGTCCTGTCCATAAGGTTTTCAACCTTTTCAGCCGGATTGGCAAGAATCAATTTTCTCAATGTGATATCGTCCAGAAGATGCCACTGTTCATCAACAACAAAAACGATGTTGACGGTTTCGGCATCCTTCCCGAACTTTCGGATATGCGCGATGGATTGCTCCACCGTCCAATAAGGGCGGATGGCGACAAAATCAGGCGTCATCAGCCGACCCACGCTGTCTTCGGAATAACCGAGGAGTTGCATCGCTACTTTCTTTTCTTCGGGCGGCAGAAGGTTGAGCAGGCGTTTAGTTGCCCAGGCGGGCAATTCCTCGAAAATATACGTCCGGTCGTCGGGAGACAGTTCCAGAAAAATTTCCTTTATATGTTCGTTGCTCATCTCGCGCAAAATGGATTTTTGTTCTTTAGGATTCAATTCGCTGAAAACTTCCGCGGCAAGGTCTCTGGGAAGAAGGCGAAAGAGGACGACTTTATCCGAATCATCGATGGTGTCAAACAGATCGACTATGTCCTGGGCGGCCCATTCCGAAAGGGCTTCTTTCAGAGTGCGCCAGTCTTTCAACTCGAGGAGTTTTTTTATTTCAGGCGTAAGCAGTTCTTTGAGCATAATGAAAAGATTGTAACATTCGTGTCGGTTAAAATCAATGGTTAGATGTTAATGATTTTTGAGATAAAAACATTATGTTTTGTTAAGAGAATTATTTTTAACGGGGATTTGAATTTAAAATGTGCTTTGCGATATAATTAACTGCGTTAGCCGGGGCCGTGGTGTAGCGGTTAACATCCCTGACTGTCGATCAGGAGATCGCGAGTTCGAATCTCGTCGGCCCCGCCAAACCTACTGTGGAGAGATTCGAACTGATAGGGTGCGGAAATTTTTGGAGGACATATGGAAGAGAAGATTGTGCTTTCGGAAAAGGAGATACCGCAGCAATGGTATAACGTCCAGGCGGATTTGCCTAAACCAATGGCGCCGCCGCTCCACCCCGGCACTAACCAGCCCATCAAGCCGGAAGATCTTTACCCGATATTCCCCAAAGGCCTGGTTGCCCAGGAGATGTCGCAGGAACGCTGGATAGATATTCCGAATGAAGTTCTGGATATTTACCGGCTCTGGAGGCCTTCGCCTCTGTGTCGGGCAAGGCGTTTAGAGAAAGCGCTGGGCACCAAGGCCCAAATCTGGTACAAAAACGAGAGCGTCAGCGCGGCCGGAAGCCATAAACCCAACACTGCCGTCGCCCAGGCCTACTACAACAAAATAGAAGGGGTAAAACGGCTCTCCACCGAGACCGGGGCCGGGCAATGGGGAAGCGCCCTGTCGCTTGCCTGCCAATTTTTCGGGATGAAGTGCACCGTTTATATGGTCAAGGTCAGTTTTCAGCAGAAGCCATACCGCCGAATTATGATGGAGACCTGGGGAGCCGAGGTGCACGCATCCCCGACCGACCTCACCGACAGCGGCCGGCAGGTTCTTTCTGAAAGTCCGGACAGCCCGGGCAGTCTGGGCATAGCCATTTCGGAGGCGGTGGAAGATGCGGCCAAGCACCAGGATACCAATTATTCCCTGGGCAGTGTTTTAAACCATGTTTGCCTGCATCAGTCTGTAGTCGGCCTGGAAACGAAGAAACAACTGAAACTGGCCGGTATTTTTCCGGATGTAATTATCGGCTGCGTGGGCGGCGGCAGCAACTACGCCGGCATCTGTTTTCCTTTTGTGCCGGATAAACTGGCCGGAAAACCCCTGCGTTTCGTAGCGGTTGAGCCAAAGGTGTGCCCAACGCTGACCCGGGGAAAATTTACCTATGATTTTGGCGATACCGTTGGTCTGACCCCGCTCCTGAAGATGTTCACCCTGGGCCACAAATTTGTGCCGCCGCCGGTGCACGCGGGCGGTCTGCGTTACCACGGCATGGCGCCTCTGGTCTCTTTCCTGACAGCCGAAGGGCTGATAGAACCGCTTGCTTATCAACAGAAAGAGGTCTTTGACGCGGCTCTTCTCTTTGCCCGGACCGAAGGGATTATACCGGCGCCGGAGACCAGCCACGCCATAAAGGCGGCAATTGACGAAGCGAAAGCCGCTTCCGGAGAAAAAGTGATTCTGTTTAACTTTTCCGGGCACGGTCATTTTGACCTGGCCGCCTACGATGCCTACCTCAGCGGAAAGATGGTTGAGTTGGAGTTGTCCGAGGAAGCGCTGCAGAAGAGCATGGGCGAGGTAAAGTGACGTAATTTGTCATCCCCGCATGTATTGCGGGGATCCCCCAAAATGCTGTCATCCCCGTGTGTAGTAAACGGGGATCCAATCCAATAAGATTTTTGGATTCCCGATCTAAACATTCGGGAATGACAGAGTTTTTTACCATGAGGGAATGACAGAGTTTTTTACCATGAGGGAATGACAACGTATTTTAGCCATAAAAAAAGGCGGGATTTCAAACGAAGTCCCGCCTTTTTTATTAACTGTCATCCCCGTATGTAGTAAACGGGGATCCAATCCTATTTCTTTAGTACATTCCGCCGCCACCGCCGTAACCGCCGCCCGGAGGCATCATCGGGGCTTCTTTCTTCTCCTCGGGCTTATCCGCGACCAGCGCTTCGGTGGTCAGAATCAACGCCGAGATGCTGGCGGCGTTCTGGAGTTCCGAACGCACGACCTTGGTCGGGTCCACGATACCGGCCTTGACCATATCTTCGTACTTGTTGGCTTCCGCGTTAAAGCCGATGTTTCCTTCCTGGTTGCGTACGTATTCGGCGATTACCGAACCTTCTTTTCCGCTGTTTTCCGCAATCTGCCGGATAGGCGCTTCCAGGGCGCGCTTTACGATGCGTCCGCCGCGTTCTTCTTCCTCGTCATCATACTTTATCTTATCTACCTCGGAACCACAGCGCAGAAGAGCCACGCCGCCGCCCGGGACGATTCCTTCTTCAACCGCCGCCCTGGTTGCCGAAAGGGCATCTTCCACGCGCGCTTTCCGTTCCTTCATGTCAGTTTCAGTCGGAGCGCCGACGTTGATGACCGCCACGCCGCCGGCCAGTTTTGCCAGGCGTTCCTGGAGTTTTTCTTTGTCGTAGTCGCTGTCGCTCTTCTCAATTTCCTTCTTAATCGTGTTGATGCGTCCGGTAATATCGGATGCCTTGCCGGCGCCTTCCACGATGGTGGTATTTTCTTTGTCGATGGATACCCGTTTCGCCTTGCCCAGCATCGCCAGGTCAACGGATTCCAGTTTGAGGCCCAATTCCTCGGCGATTACCTGTCCGCCGGTCAGGACCGCGATATCCTGGAGCATCTCTTTGCGGCGGTCTCCGAAGCCGGGGGCCTTGACTGCGGCCGTAACCAGGGTGCCGCGCAGTTTGTTGACGACCAGGGTGGCCAGGGCTTCACCTTCCACCTCTTCCGCGATAATCACCATCGGCTTGCCGACCTGGGCAATCTTTTCCAGGAGGGGCAGCATGTCCTTAATCGCGGCAATCTTCTTGTCGTGAATCAGGATATAGGGGTCTTCCAGGACCGCTTCCATCCGTTCCGGGTCGGTGATGAAGTAGGGAGAGAGGTAGCCGCGGTCAAACTGCATGCCTTCCACGACCTTCAGGGTGGTTTCGGTTCCCTTGGCTTCCTCCACGGTGATGACGCCGTCCTTGCCGACCTTGTCCATCGCATCGGAGATAATCTTGCCGATCTCCTTATCGTTGGCGGCGGCTACCGTGGCAACCTGCTCAATCTCTTCCTTGCCCTTGATGGGCTGGCTCATCTTCTTCAGTTTCGCCACCACGGCGTTCACGGCCTTTTCGATACCGTGGCGCAGATGGACCGGGTTGCTGCCGGCCGCAACGTACTTTAGACCTTCGCTGACGACGGAGTGAGCCAGGAGTACGCTGCTGGTGGTGCCGTCGCCGGCGATATCGTTGGTCTTGCTGGCGATTTCCCGGGCTAACTGGGCGCCCATATTCTCGTACGGGTCTGTGAGTTCAACCTCTTTGGCGATGGTTACCCCGTCGTTGATGACGGTGGGGCTGCCGTACTTTTTTTCCAGGATTACGAAACGACCCTTTGGTCCCAGGGTAGGCGCAACCGCGTCTTTCAGCGCCGTAACTCCTTTCAGTATCTTTCCTCTCGCATCTTCTGAAAACAAAATTTGTTTACCCGCCATTTTACGTCACCTCCTAATTGTCCCCTCACCTTTTTCCTCTCCCCACCGGGGAGAGGAAAAAGGTGAGGGGGTATCTTGTTAGTCTACGATACCCAGGATGTCGCTCTCGTGCAGAACGACGTACTCGTCGCCGTCAACGGTTATCTCGGTCCCGGAATATTTTCCGTAAAGAACCTTGTCGTTAACCTTGACCTCGGCGGCGATGACCTTGCCGTCATCGGTCACGCGGCCTTTGCCTACGGCCACTACTTTACCCTCCTGGGGCTTTTCTTTGGCGGTGTCCGGCAGGACGATGCCGCCCTTGCTCTTTTCAACCGCCTCCAGTGGTTTGACCACTACCCGGTCACCCAAAGGTTTAATCTTCATCTCTCACCCTCCTTTCGTAAAATAGTTGTCATTGCGAGAAGCGCATCATGCGACGCGGCAATCCCAACCTTTAAAAACGAGATTGCCACGCAAATTACGCTCGCAATGACTTTTGTTTTTTTGTAAACAAATATTATATAACAATTCAGGCAGTAATGCAAATGCGGATTTTTTGATGGAATGGCATTGTTATAGATTAGATGTCTTAACCGGCGGGAAGGTTACAAAAAGAAAAACCCCCGTCACGGATTGCTCCGTCAAGGGGGTTTTTCCGACTGCTGATTCCCGCTTACCACGTGCGGGAATGACAAACTGTTACTTTAGAAGCTTAAGGCTACCGTACCGATGGCTTGCCAGGCATCTTCGCTGACGGCGGGAACAGCTTTCCCGGCCTTCGCGTAGTCAAGGATGACGCCAAAGGACACGTCTTCGGTGTACTGGTAGTTGTATCCGAAGTTTAAGCCCCAGCTCAGGTCTTTTTTGCCGGATGTGGCAACGATGGTGCTGTCCGGGAACCAGGCGAGCGAGAGAGCGTGTTTCTCAGCCGGCTTGATGGAACCGTAAATCTTCGGAACCGATATGTTGCTGCCCGGAGTGACCCATTCGGTGGTGTTTACCATGGCCGCGTAGGAAATCCGGCCGATGCGGTCTCCGAGGTTATCCGGGAAGAGAGGATACCACGCTTTTTCTCCGCCCGACATGGGGTTGTTCTTGTCTCCGCTGGCATAGTACCAGGCAGCGCCCAATTTGAACTGCATCGGGTTCTGGAAGGTGTAACTGACATCGGCATTTCCGGCCCAGCCCTCTGCATCGCCGCCGAAAAGGTCGCCGCTCTGCATCGCGCCTTCAAGGTTGTAGTTGAG
>CAZBFL010000007.1:0-14760 GCA_964491175.1 uncultured bacterium | reverse complement strand
ATAATAGCCAGTAATTCCTTATTGGAAAGGCGCGCCGGGCCATAGTGAATCAACTTTTCCCGCGGCCGCTCCACCCTGGCCAAATCCCTTATCATCAACTTCCGGTTTTCTGCCATTTTGAAGTAACTATCTTACCAATCAAATAAACCAATCGTCAAATAATTTGACTTTTTTTCTTTTGTATAATAAAATATTAGTAAAATTCTAATTTTACTTATCATTTAACATGCTCGCGCCTATCTGGTATCATATAGGTGATTCAAAAAATGCGTGTCATTCCCTTATGTTGTAAAAGGGAATCCATGTTATTGTAGATACCCGCTTACTATCCGCGGGTATGACAAAATTTTAATTTTCAACAAAATTATTCGGTCAGGAGGGTCATATGGATATGTTTTGCCGGCAGTGCGAACAGACGGCGCAGGGCAGCGGTTGCACCAGAGGAGGGGTTTGCGGAAAGAGTCCGGAAGTATCCAACCTCCAGGACCTTCTATTTTACGCTCTGGAAGGGGTTGCCGTTTATGGAAAGAGGGCGCAGGAATTGGGCGTAAAAGATAAGGCCGTTGACCGTTTTTTGGCGGAAGGCCTTTTTACCACAATCACCAACGTGGATTTTGACCCGCAGCGGCTGGAAGAGATGGTCCGGAAAGCATATACGGTCAAGGAGCAGGTAAAAAGCGCTTTCCTGAAGGCCTACCGGGAAAAGGAAGGCACGGAGTTTGACGGCCAACTGCCGGAAGCGGCTAATTGGAAACCGGCTGATACCAGGACCGGCTTATTGGCGCAGAGCCTGGCGGTCGGAATACTGTCCAGCCCCAAGCGGGAGGAGGACAACCAGAGCCTCCGGGAACTCCTGCGGTACAACCTGAAAGGCATGGCCGCCTACGCGGACCACGCCTCAATTCTGGGCCGGGAAAACGAAACGGTAAATTCCTTTTTTTACAAAGGACTGGCCGCTTTGAGAGACGAAAGCATTACGACCGCAGCCCTGATTGACCTCAACATGGAATTCGGAAAGGTCAACCTCGCCTGCCTGGAAACGCTGGACAAGGCGCACGTCGGCCGGTTCGGCAGTCCGGAACCGACCAGGGTTTTCCGGGGCGTCAGGAAAGGTCCGGCCATCATCGTTTCCGGCCATGACCTGCTGGACCTGGAACAACTTCTTCAACAGACCGAAGGAAAGGGAATTAACGTTTACACTCACGGCGAGATGCTGCCGGCCCACGGTTATCCGGGATTAAAAAAATATAAACATCTGGCGGGCCACTTCGGTACCGCCTGGCAGAATCAGCAGAAGGAATTTAACGTCCCGGCGGCAATTCTGATGACCACCAACTGCATTCAGAGACCTCAGAACTCTTATTCCGACCGCATCTTTACCACCGGTCTGGTGGGCTGGCCGTCTGTGCTCCACATCGAAGGCCGGGGAGCCGGCAAGGACTTCAGCGCCGTGATTGAAAAGTCGCTTCAACTCGGCGGTTTCAAGGAAGACGCGCCCGCCGGAGAGGTTACGGTCGGTTTCGGCCATGATGCCCTGCTGAGCGCTGCGCCCAAAGTGGTCGCCGCGGTCACCGCCGGTTCCCTCAAGCGGTTCTTTCTCATCGGCGGCTGTGACGGAGCCAAACCGGGTCGTAATTATTACACGGAACTGGCCCGGAAAGTTCCGGCCGACTGCGTTATCCTTACTCTTGCCTGCGGCAAGTTCCGGTTTAACCACCTGGATTTCGGAGACATCAACGGGATTCCGCGACTGCTGGACTGCGGCCAGTGTAACGATGCCTACACGGCCATCTTCATCGCAACCCAGCTTGCCAAGGCCTTCAACTGTTCGGTTAACGACCTGCCGCTTTCCATAATCCTTTCCTGGTATGAACAGAAAGCGGTCTGCATCCTGACCACTCTCCTTTCGCTGGGTATCAAAAATATCCGGTTGGGACCTTCGCTGCCGGCGTTCATCTCTCCCGGCGTGCTGAAGGTGCTTTCGGAAAAGTTTAACATCAGGCCCATTACCACGCCGGAACAGGATTTACAGGAAATCCTAAATGCGGAAAAGTGATATAATTGTGTAAAGGAGATAAAAATGGCGGATAGACCAAAACAGAAAGTGGAAACGCTGGCCCTGCACGCCGGCCAGAAGCCGGACCCAACCACCGGCTCGCGGGCGGTGCCGATATACCAGACAACCAGTTACGTCTTCAAAGACACCAAACACGCGGCCGACCTCTTTGCGTTGAATGAGTTCGGTAATATTTATACCCGGATAATGAACCCGACCACCGACGTCCTGGAACAGCGCCTCGCGGCCCTGGACGGAGGGACGGGCGGCCTGGCGGTTGCCTCCGGCCAGGCGGCAATTACCCTGGCGGTACTCAACATCACCAGAGCCGGCCAGAATATCGTCTCCACCAGTTATCTGTACGGCGGAACCTATACCCTTTTCCACTACACCCTGGCCCGTCTCGGAATCGAGGTGCGTTTTGTGGACTCCTCCGACCCGCAAAACTTTGCGGCCGCCATCGATAAAAAAACCCGGCTTCTTTACCTGGAATCTATCGGCAATCCCAAGAATAACGTCGACGATTACCCGGCGATCGCGGCCGTCGCCCACAAACAGGGCATTCCGCTGATAATCGACAATACCGTTTCACCGCCGCCGCTTCTGCAGCCGCTGAAATTAGGCGCGGATATCGTGGTCTATTCGCTGACCAAGTTCCTGGGCGGACACGGCACCAGCATCGGCGGCGCCATTGTAGACGGCGGCGCCTTTAACTGGGCCAACGGCAACTTCCCGGAACTGACCGAACCGGACCCGTCTTACCACGGCCTTTCTTTCTGGCAGGCCTTCGGTAATCACGAAAAAGCGGTAGCGCCGGGTCTGGCTTACATCCTGAAAGCGCGGGTCAGTCTTCTCCGGGACCTCGGCCCCTGCATCTCGCCTTTCAACTCCTTCCAGATTCTCCAGGGAGTTGAAACCCTGCCCCTGCGGGTGCGCCAGCATTCAATCAACGCCTTAACCGTGGCAAACTGGCTGGAAAAACACCCGGCCGTCTCCTGGGTAAATTACCCGGGCCTGCCCAGCCACCCGGACCACGGGCGGGCAAAGACCTTTTTGAAGGAAGGATTCGGCGGCATCCTCGGGTTCGGCATTAAAGGCGGCAAAGAAGCCGGCCGCAAATTGATTGAATCGGTAAAACTGATATCGCACCTGGCCAATATCGGCGACGCCAAAACCCTGATTATCCATCCGGCCAGCACCACGCACCAGCAGTTAACTCCGGCGGAACAGGCAAGCACCGGCGTTACCGAAGATTACGTGCGGCTCTCGGTGGGGCTGGAGAATACCGGAGACATCATCGCGGACCTGGACCAGGCATTGACCGCCAGCCAGAAATGAGCGAAAAACTGCCGGAACTCGGAAAGATCCACCCGGAATTCTTTGACCGGGTTATCTATCCGCGCCTGGGCGCAAAAGACAGCAGCGTCCTCATCGGACCGCAGCACGGCGTTGACTACGGCGTAATAAAGATCGGCGATACCTGCCTCTCGTTCTCAACCGACCCGTTTTTCATCGTCCCGGCATACGGCTTCAGCCGGGCGGCCTGGTTTGCCTTTCACATCATCTGCTCTGACGTCGCGGTCTCCGGACTGAAACCCAGGTATCTTACCGTCAATCTCAACCTTCCGCCGGAAATAACCGAAGCCCAGTTAACGGAGATGTGGGAAACGGTCCACCGGGAAGCCGAAAAATATGAAGTCAGCATCGTCACCGGCCACACCGCCCGCTACGCCGGCTGCAACTACCCGATGGTGGGCGGCGCCACCGCCATCGCCCAGGGAACCGAAACAGAACTGCGCGGTCCCCACCGGGTAAGAATCGGCGACCAAATTGTCATAACCAAGGGTCCGGCCGTTGAGACCACCGGGCTGCTGGCCATCTCTTTCCCCGAGAAATTCAAAACGGCTTTTGGGGCGGATTTCCAAAAGAAAGCCGAGGACGTATTCTTCCAGATGTCGGTCATGGATGACTGCGCTGTCGCCCGGAAATTCCCGGGAGTGCGCGTCATGCACGACGCCACCGAGTGCGGAATATGGGGCGGCCTTTACGAAATGGCGCGGGCCGGCCGATACGGCATAAAGGTTGAACAGGATTTAATCGTGAAGCAGGAGGTTATCATCAAGACCTGCGAACACTTCCAAATCGACCCTTATTCGACCATCAGCGAGGGTACGCTCATCGCCGTGGTTGACCCGAAAGAAGCCGGAGAACTGGTCTCGGCCTTCACAAAAAATAATATTTTAAGCAGTATCGTCGGCGAAATTACCGGAAAAGAGAGCGGTCTGAAAATCATCGCCGGCGGCCGCACTTTTAACCTGGAACACCCCGTGACCGACCCGTACTGGGGAGTAACGGAAAAACTCTTGAAAGAGTGATTATGCCCACAGACCCGATTTATACCTGCCCGATGCATCCGGAAATCAGGCAGAATAAACCCGGAGATTGCCCGAAATGCGGCATGCACCTGGAACCGGTGAGTCCGGCGGCCGAAACCGAAAAAGGCGAAGAAGATAAACCGCTCCGACTTCTGTCCCGAAGATTCCGGAAAGGCCTCATTCTGACAATCCCGCTCATCCTGTTATCCGCCGGAGCGATGGTTCCGGCCATCAGCTTAAAATCACTTATCCCTTACCGGATTTCGGCCTGGATTCAGTTCCTGCTGGCTACTCCGGTCGTCTTCTGGTCCGGCGGGTTCTTGTTTGTCAGGGCGTGGAAATCAATCGTAAATAGAAGTCTGAATATGTTCACTTTAATCGGCCTGGGCGTGGGAGCCGCCTACGGCTACAGCGCAGTCGCCGTTTTGTTGCCGCAAATCTTTCCGGATTCACTGAAGAAGATGGGCAGCATCGACCTCTATTTCGAATCCGCCGCAGTCATTACGGTTCTGGTCGTCCTGGGACAATTGTTGGAAGCGAAAGCGCGCAGCCGGACGGGCCGGGCCGTCAAAGCGCTGCTGGGTCTGGCGGCCAAAGACGCCCACCGTGTCCGCAATGGCGCCGAGGAAAACGTTCCGCTGGACGCTCTGCAGCGCGGAGATGTCCTTCGGGTGCGTCCCGGCGAAAAGGTTCCGCTGGACGGAGAAATTATTGAAGGACAAAGCGCGATAGACGAATCTATGATTACCGGCGAACCGATGCCGGTTGTAAAGACCGTCGGAGACAAGGTTGTGGGCGCAACCGTCAACCAGACCGGGACCTTCTTGATGCGCGCCGAGAAGATCGGTTCGGAAACGCTGCTGTCACAGATTGTCCATATGGTTTCAGCAGCTCAGCGGAGCCGCGCGCCCATCCAGAGACTGGCTGACCGGGTATCCGGCTATTTCGTCCCGGCGGTCATCGCAATCTCAATCTTCGCTTTTATAATCTGGTTTCGCTGGGGACCGGACCCAAGACCGGCCTATGCCCTGGTCAACGCCATCGCCGTTTTGATTATCGCCTGCCCCTGCGCCCTCGGGTTAGCCACGCCGATGTCGATTATGGTCGGAGTGGGCAGAGGCGCCCAGTCAGGCGTTTTAATTAAGAATGCGGAAGCGATTGAAAAATCGGAAAGAATCACCCACCTTCTGATAGACAAAACCGGTACGCTGACCGAAGGAAAACCTTTCGTAACAGCCTTTGTTCCGGCGCCGGGCTGGGACAAGCGGCCACTCCTGAGCATAGCGGCTTCCCTTGAACAAAACAGCGAACATCCTCTGGCCCGGGCTATCGTTGGTTTTGCCAAAGAACAGAACGCAAAGGTTGAACCCGTAACCGATTTTGAGTCGGTTACCGGCGGGGGGATAAAGGGGAGCATCAACGGCAAATCCGTTATCGTCGGTAAACAAGGATTTGTCAAAGAATCAAACATAACCATTCCGGAAGAATTACATAAGGAAGCGGTTGATTTACAAAGTCAGACCCAAACCGTCATCTGGGTCGGAGTCGAAGGCAAGACCGCCGGAATTTTCGGAATTTCCGACCCGATTAAAAAGACCACGCCCGCTGCAATAGCGGCGCTTCACCAGATGGGGCTTAAAATAATCATGCTCACCGGAGATAATCGCAAAACGGCCGGGGTGATTGCCGGAAGGTTAGGCCTTGATGATTTCCGGGCGGAGCTGGAACCGGAAAAGAAACAGGAAATAGTAAAAAAATTTCAGAACGAAGGAGCCGTCGTGATGATGGCCGGAGACGGCATCAATGATGCGCCCGCTTTGGCCCAATCTGAAGTGGGCGTCGCCATGGGCGCCGGAACCGATGTGGCGATTGAGAGTTCCGGGATAACCCTGGTGAAGGGCGACTTGAACGGCATCGTCAAGACCTTGCGTTTAAGCCGGGGTGTTATGAAGAACATCAGGCAAAATCTATTCTTTGCCTTTATTTATAACGCCGTTGGAATTCCGGTCGCGGCCGGCGCCCTCTACCCGTTCTTCGGCTTGCTCCTGAGCCCGGTAATCGCCGGGGCGGCCATGAGTTTCAGTTCGGTTTCCGTTATCGGAAATTCTTTAAGGCTGCGTAATCTTAAATTGTAGCGGTGCGATTTATCGCACTTCTTTAAAAGACGGCGCGATTCTTTGCGCCCGCCGGAGACCCTATGAATATCTATCAAGACATCACCAAAACCGTAGGCAACACGCCCCTGGTCCGCCTGAACCGCCTGGGCAAAGAGAGCGGTGCAAAGATAGTCCTGAAGCTGGAATCTTTCAACCCTCTTTCCAGCGTCAAGGACCGCATCGGCGTGGCGATGATAGACGCAGCCGAAAAAGACGGCCGGCTGAAGCCCGGCGGCACCATCATTGAACCGACCAGCGGCAATACCGGCATCGCGCTGGCTTTCGTGGCGGCGGCCCGCGGCTATCGCCTGATGCTGACAATGCCGGAGACGATGAGCCTGGAGCGCCGCGGCCTCCTGAAGATTCTGGGCGCGGAACTCGTCCTCACGCCCGGCGCCGAAGGAATGCCCGGCGCCATCCGTAAAGCCGAAGAACTACTGGCAGCCACGCCCGGCGCCGTTATGCCCCAGCAGTTCAATAACCCGGCCAACCCGGCGATACACCGCCGCACGACCGCCGAGGAAATCTGGAAAGATACCGACGGAAAAGTCGATATCCTGGTAGCCGGCGTCGGCACCGGCGGCACGGTCAGCGGTATTGCGGAAGTCATCAAAAAACGAAAACCGTCCTTCAAGGCCGTCGCGGTGGAACCAACCGGTTCGCCCATCCTTTCCGGCGGCAAACCCGGCCCGCACAAAATCCAGGGAATCGGCGCCGGATTCGTTCCCAGGGTCTACCGGCCCGACCTGATAGACGAAGTGGTCACCGTAACCGAAGAAGAAGCCGGCGCCTATGCCAAACGGCTCGCCCGCGAAGAAGGCATCCTGGTCGGCATCTCCAGCGGCGCCGCTGCTGCGGTCGCCGTTAAAGTGGCCAACCGGCCGGAGAATAAAGGCAAGTTAATCGTGGTCATCATCCCCGATTGCGGAGAACGCTACCTCTCCACCTGGCTCTTCTCGGAATTCATGCAATAAAAATTGACTTTTTTGGCGCTAATATGTTATTTTTTTATCGATGAACTCGCTCACTATCGCCCTCGCCGGAATTATTCTGATTGTCGCCGGGTACATTTTTTACGGCAAGAGATTAGAAAAACTCTGGGAAGTCGACCCAAAAAATCCCACGCCGGCTCATACCTGCGGAGATAAGTGCGATTATATCCCGGCCAAGAACTGGTTTGTCCTGTTCGGCCACCACTTCTCCAGCATCGCAGGCGCCGGGCCCATCCTTGGCCCGGTCATTGCGGTCGTTGCCTGGGGCTGGCTGCCCGCCTTGCTCTGGGTAATTCTCGGCACCGTTTTCATCGGCGGAGTCCACGACTTCTCCAGTTTGATGGTTTCGGTCCGCCACAAAGGCGAATCGGTGGCCGCGGTCGCCGAAAACCTCCTGGGAACAAAACTGCGCCTGGTCCTCTTATCCTTCTTCTGGGTGACGCTGGTCTTAATCATCGCGGTCTTTGCGGCGGTTACTTCCCAGACCCTGGAGGTTCAGCCCGGAATGGTGATACCGACCTTCGGCTTAATCCTTGACGCCGTCCTGGTCGGCTACCTCCTTTACCGGCGCAACAGCTCCTATCCCGCGGTCACCGTTTTAGGACTTTTGATTCTGGTCTTCCTGATTATCTTTGGTTACCAGTTTCCGATAATGATTCCGGCAGCCGGCAGGTCCTGGACCACTATCCTTTTGGTTTACTGCCTGGTCGCTTCCGTGACGCCGGTCAATATCCTTCTGCAGCCCCGGGATTACCTCTCCGCATTTCTGCTTTTCTTCGGACTGCTGGCCGGTTTGCTGGGACTTTTTTTAGTCCACCCGGTAATAAATACGCCGGCCTATATCGGTTTTACATCCGAAACCGGAATTCTCTGGCCTATGCTGTTCGTAACCATCGCCTGCGGCGCCATCTCCGGGTTTCACAGCCTGGTTGCCGGCGGTACTTCCAGCAAACAGCTGCCTTCCGAAAAGGATGCCCGCAAAATCGGCTACGGCGCTATGGCCGCCGAAGGGGTTCTGGCCATAATCGCCATAATGGCGGTGGCGGCCGGCTTGCGCTGGCAGGGCGCGGGTTTAACCTATCCGGTCCTGATGAAAGAAAAGGGCTGGATACCGACCTTCGCAGCCGGCTACCAGGTGATTACCCAACCGCTCCTGGCTGGAAAGGGCGACCTGGTTGCAATCCTGATTCTCAACGGTTTCGTCCTGACCACGCTGGATACCGCCACCCGTATCTGCCGTTACATCGGCAAGGAACTATTCGGTACCGGCCTGAAGATTAAACCGTTCCAAAACAATTATTTTGCCACCATCGTCCCGCTTGCGCTGGCCGCCTACCTGGCTTTCGGAAACTGGAAGATAATCTGGCCGGTCTTCGGCGCCGCCAACCAGTTGATTGCCGCACTGGTCCTGCTTCTGGTCAGCTGCTATCTCCTCGCGCGCCAGAAGCCGGTTTACACCACCCTTGGGCCGGCTGTGATTATGCTCCTTACCACCGTCGTCGCCCTGGCTTACCAGGCGAACAAGTTTTACCGTTCCGACAAGTACCTTCTGGGTAACATCAACCTCATCCTGCTCCTCCTGTCTTTCTACGTGACTTACGAAACTGCCCGTTTCCTTATCACCCGCCGCCAGGGCCGTAAAACCTGAGTTATGTCCCACAAAAAAATCCGTAAAATCCGCGCCTTTGTGCTCCTTTCCGGCGGCCTGGACTCTGCCCTGGCCGCGAAACTTGTCCGGGACCAGGGCGTCGCCCTGACCGCCATTCACTTTGCCTCCCCCTTCTGGGACGGCGAAAAGAAGTACCCGGCCCGAATCGCGAAAAAACTCGGCATCTCATTTAAAAAGATACCTCTGCGCCGTGACTACCTCAAGATGCTCCGAAACCCGAAGCACGGCTACGGGTCTGCCGTTAATCCCTGCATCGACTGCCACGCTTTTATGTTCCGCAAGGCCTGGGAAACGGGCAAAAAGACGAACGTCAAATTCCTGGTAACCGGCGAAGTCCTGGGCCAGCGGCCGATGTCCCAGCACCTTCAGGCGTTGAGAATTATTGAAAAGGAGACCGGCCTGACCGGCCGGATACTGCGCCCCCTCTCCGCGAAACTGCTGCCTGAGACCGAACCGGAGAAAAGGGGTTGGGTGGACCGCGCAAAGCTGCTGAAAATAGAGGGCCGCAGCCGCAAACCGCAGATGGCGCTGGCCGGCGAATTTTCCGCCGACGACTATTCCTGCCCGGCCGGCGGCTGCCTCCTGACGATGGAAGAATTTGCCAAAAAACTGAAAGACCTTTTCCGGCGCAAAAAAGAGATTACCTGGGACGACGTTAAACTACTCAAGCTCGGCCGCCATTTCCGATACCGCCAAAACAGGATTCTCATCGGGAGAGACCAGGAGGAGAACGAAGCCCTGCGGAAGTTAAAGCCGAAGGAGGATTATCTTTTCAAGGTGCCCATCACGGAAAGTCCGGTCACCATCCTGCAGGGGCCCAAGACCAAAAAAGCCATCCGCCTGGCCGCCCGCTTAACCGCCCGGTACTCAGACAGCGAAGCCAAAAAGATAGCGGTAAAGTACGGCCGGACCAAACTGGGCAAAGCGGTTATCGTCTCCCCTGCCCCCCAATCCCTGGCCGCCCGCCTCAACCTCTCCCTGACTTGACATAAATTTACAAAAGATATATAATTAACAAAAATGTTAATTGTTTATCTTTAAAATTATGCGGTTTGCGTTGCTCCAGAAAGAGTTAGCCGAAAAGTTATACTTTACTTCCGGCGAGGTGTCCGGCATCCTGGGCATAACTCCGGAATCAGGCAGGGTATTATGCAGCCGCTATGTCGAACGCGGCCTGTTTTTAAGATTAAAGAGGGATTTTTACGTACTGGAACAGAACTGGCCGCGGCTGACCCGCGAAGAACTTATGAAGATTGCCAATATCCTGCAGGTCCCCTCATACGTCTCCTTTATCAGCGCGCTCTCTTTTTATGAAGTAACCACGCAGGTCCAGCAAAATTTCTTTGAAAATGCCTGTTTGAAGCGTTCCCGGAAAGTCGATGTCGGCGGAGTGAATTTTAACTTTTACAAACTCGACCGGCGATACTACTTTAACTTCGTGAAGCGGGAAGATATTTTCATAGCGACAAAAGAAAAAGCCTTCATTGACAGCATCTACCTTTACTCTTTCGGAAAATACCGGCTGGACTTTAACGCGCTTGACCTTGACAAACTGGACAGGGCCGAAGTCAAGCGAATAGCGAAAGTATTTCCGGAGAGAACAGCCAAGCTGGCAAAGAAATTATGCGGGACCTGATTAAGCAGGAACAGTTCGAACTGGAAGTGCTTGACGGTCTGAACAGCGAGAGGCTGCTCGGGAACTTCGTATTCGCCGGCGGCACGATGCTGCGCCTCTGCTTCGGCCTGAACCGGTTTTCGGTTGACCTGGACTTCTGGACCGTAAGCAAGATAGACCGGAAAGAAACTTTCCGTAAACTCAAGGAATATCTGGACCGTTCCTACACGGTGAAAGACGCGGCCGAAAAATTTTACACCCTGCTCTTTGAGATAAAGTCTCCGGATTATCCCCGGAACCTCAAGATAGAAATAAGGAAAGAACCAAAAAAAATAACCACCGAAACGGCCATCGCCTACAGCCCCAACTCCAACCGGCAGGTCTTCCTGCGGGTCGTCTCCCTGCCGGATATGATGCGGTCAAAGATAGAGGCATTTCTCTCAAGAGGGGAAATCAGGGACGCCTTTGACCTGGAGTTTCTGGTAAAAAAGGGTTTGCGGCTGGACGGGCCGCCGGAAACCCTGAAACAGGTTTTAAAAAAGATAGATTCCTTGACCAGAAACGATTACACGGTGAAACTGGCGCCTTTGCTGGCCCGGGAAGAACGCGAATACTATCTTAAGGAAAATTTCAAAATCCTCAAAGCGGCCGTCAGATGAAGGAAAAAAATAGTTTGACCGAGGGCCCCATCCTGCGGTCGCTGCTTTCAATCGCCCTGCCGGTAATATTCGCCAATTTTTTGTATATGGCCTACCAGCTGACCGATACCTTCTGGGTCGGCCGGCTCGGCGCCGCCGCGGTCGCCGCCGTTTCCATCAGTTTCCCCGTCATCTTTTTGGTGGTTTCGCTGGGCGGCGGCCTATCCATCGCCGGTACCATCCTGGTTGCCCAGTACAAAGGCAAGAACGACCGAAAAGCGGTTGATTATATAACCGCCCAGACGCTATTGACCGTTTTTACGGTATCCGCCGTCCTGGCGGCCGTCGGTTATTTCTGCTCGCCGTTCTTCGTCAAACTGCTGGGTCCGGAAGAGAAAGTCCTCACCGATGCCGCCGCCTATATGAAAATCTCCTTTGCGGGCATAATCTTTATGTTCACTTTTATGGTCTTCCAGTCCCTGATGAGAGGCGCGGGAAACGTGAAAACGCCGATATATATCATCCTGGGAACCGTCCTCCTGAACCTTTTCATAGACCCGCTCTTCATCTTCGGCTGGGGCTTTGTTCCGGGACTGGGCGTTGCCGGGGCCGCGGTTGCCACCATCATCACGCAGGGAATATCGGCCGCCGTCGGTTTCTCTATAATGCTGAGAGGCAAACATCAAATACGTCTTCACCTGAAAGATTTGAAACCCGACCTCCCTTTAATCAAAAAGATGGTTCGCCTGGGGATGCCTGCCTCCATAGAACAGTCCACCGTGGCGCTGGGCATGAACCTGATGATATTCCTGGTTGCGGGTTTCGGCACCCCGGCCCTGGCGGCTTACGGAATCGGCCACCGCATAATGGGTTTCGTCATCATCCCCACCCTGGGACTGTCAATGGCCACTTCGACGCTGGTAGGCCAGAACATCGGCGCGGGCAAGGTTAAAAGAGCGGAAGAGATAGTAAGGTTCACCTCCCTGTCCGGTTTTGTCATCCTGACGCTCATCGGTATCGTAATCTTCCTGTCCGCCGCGAAACTCTCCGCCGTCTTCATCCCGGGGGAGACGGAAACGATAAAAACCAGCGCGCTCTTCATCCGGATTATGGCCTTAACGTTCGGGTTTATCGGTATCCAGCATGTCTTAAACGGCGCTTTTATCGGTTCGGGAAATACCCTCACCTCCATGGTCCTGTCCATCGTTTCGCTCTGGGTGTTAAGGTTCCCTTTTGCCTACCTTCTGGCCCATCCCTTCAATCTCAAGGAAACCGGCATCTGGCTGGCGTTCCCCGTCACCAACATCCTGACGGCGGCCATAACGATGGCGTGGTTTTCCCGGGGAACCTGGAAGAAAAGAAAGATTACGGAAGAGATACGGCTGATTACGGAAACAACCAGCGAGACGATGGTGGAAGAGGGCATAAGCCCGTAAAAAAAATCAGGGACAGCCCCCGTATTTTCTCTTATCCCCTAAAAATCGGGCAATGCTTTTTTAACCCAGGTGCTGCAGATGGAATCGTACTGGCTTTCCAGGGCCGCATCGGTGACTTTCAGCGTCCGGGCCTGTTCTTCAAATTTCTTAAAAGACTTCGACAGGATGATAAGGACAGCGTCAAGGGCAATGATAAGCAGAAGGTTTATCCGGCGGGTGAGTATGCCGTATATCCCCACGATATTGGCAATGCCAAGTAGGCCTATCTGCACCAGGGCTTGATACATCTGCTTTCGGACCATCTCTTTGAAACTTTCCAGGTCCGGGCTGCTACTGATAAGCGGGTGAAGCGAGAGGAACTTCTTGACGCCGGCCGCAGAAATAAACGAATTTACCAGCGCCACGGCTAATAAAAGAACAAAACAGTTCATCGGATTCATAATACCTCCATTAACAAAGATAAAGAGCGGCTAAAGTTACCGGGAAGATGATTCGGGTTCTCATCAACGCTCCTTTCCGAAAAAAACAGAAAAAAACAGGGACAGCCCCCGGATTTTTTAATGCATCTCACCTGATGTTTCTATTTTATTACCCGCCCTGAATTTCGTCAATCAGACTACAGGCAACCGGAGATTGACAGGCGGTCGCCGGAACAGGGAAAAATAGCCCAGTCAACCAAAACCAAACCTGAAAAATCAGGAAAATTCAGGGTTTAATTCGGTCCTATTAAAAATCTCTCATACCTGACCTTCAGATTTTCAATGCTGGGTTGAACCTCCGAAGACCTTGGTATCCAAAGGTAACTTCCGTGAAGACCCTTCAGTCCGTGCATAAGCATCGGACCGTCTTCTTCATTAAGAATGTCCTTTCTGACCTCTATGACAAAATCGGGCCGGACGCCAAGGAAGAAGTTATCGAATGCCGCATGATGTAATTTGCATAAAGATATGCCGTTGCGTACCACGGGTTCGCCGCCTGGTTCTCCGTCGGGGATGATATGCGCCGCGTCCAGAAGTTCAACGTGACGCAGATGACACATGGCACACTGGTTGTGATATGCTTCAAGCACCCGCTCCCGGAAGCCCTGTTGATGCAGGCGTTGCCTGACCATGGTCGTGATGTACTCTCTCCTTCCTTCTTCCTCTTGGTCACGGACAAGCATCTTTTCAGTCTTCCCCCTGCTGTCCATTTGATTGATATATTTTTTGTCGTCAACAACAACATCAAATTCCAGCGCCTGCGGGTTATCCCCGATAATATAAACGGGCCACGCGGCAAAATACTTCCCGGGAATAAGAGCATAAAAATAGATGAGCGGAATTCCGCGTTGCCAGGCCTTTCGCAAACCTACATTATCAGGGTGTTGCGGATCTTTCCCGCGGTAACTGTAGGTGAGACGACCTTCCGGACTCATCCTGTCTTTATAAGGCCCCTTGGCTGTCGTTGTAATTGATATGGGTATCTCAGACAAAACCTTTGGCTTAAAAATACCCTGCACAGATATTAAAGGAATTCGCTGCCCGTCAAGAAAAAAGCCCTCGGCCAGAATTTGGCGTGGAAGTACCTCCCCGTAAATCCCTACCTGTTTCTCCAACCAGTTAAACGCCGCTAACCGAACTCTGCTGTCATCCATACGCCACTATGGTCTTTCCCTGACTATTATTTCACGCCGCTTAGACGACCATTGGGTTATCTTTCGTAACAAAACCGAGTCCTTGAGATGATCCGCAAGTTGGAGGCGTTCACGGAATCGATTCGGATAGATAAAAACTAAGTTCTCTCTATCAAAATCAGGTTTCGTTTCGTGGATGATTCTATGATGG
>CAZBFL010000006.1:0-14919 GCA_964491175.1 uncultured bacterium | reverse complement strand
CCTCAAATGCTTCTCATCCATTGGATTAATTTCCCTCCCCTGGAGGGAGGGGGAGGAATATTTACTGTGTTATAATTACTCCCGCGTAGCCGACCACCGAATCCCTATCCCCGCAGGTATCCCCGCTGGTATTATATTTTACCAGTTGTGCTTTCTTTGCGCCTAATTCATTGGCCGCCGCGAGCATTATCGTTGCCGGGCCGACCCCGCACATAGAGATATTTTGTTCCTCGGTCCGGCTCAAAAGCATCTTCGGGTCCAGGCCGAGTATTGCCTCCAGCGCATATTTATCTTTCTCCCGCGCAACCTGGTCCGGTTCGTAGTGGGTCATATCGGAACTGGCGATGATAAGCGTCTCTTTTTTGCTTTCCTTGATGAATTCGGCAACCTCCTTTCCCAGTTTCAAAAGATCTGCCTCATTCAGCGAGCCGACTACAATCGGAATGACGTCAAACGGGTCTTTCGCGCAGAACTGCAGGAACGGCAATTGAACCTCAAGAGAATGCTCGCGTTGATGGGCGCTTTCATCCCCTTCAAGGAGTGAACTCTGTTGCAGAAGGTCTTCAGCCAGAGAGGAAACGGGAACTTCGCCTAAAGGCGTCTGCCAGATACCTTCAGTCATTAGTGAGAAGGCCGGACCAAGGCCGGTGTGATTTGGTCCTAAGATGATGACCAGTTCCGGAACGGAGAGACGGCTGTAAACCGCGCCGGCCACCACGCCAGAGCATACGTAACCGGCGTGCGGAATGATGGCGCCGATGGTTTTAGTTGTTTTTACCCCCTCACCTTCGTCCTCTCCCCAATGGGGAGAGGAGACGAAAGACGCGATCATTTCGCGGAGGGCCCTGGCGCCGGACGGATAGAATTGGCCGCTGACTACTGGTTTGCGAATATTCATTTTCACCCCCACCTCAAGCACCCCCTTTCCAGAGCTTTGGAAAGGGCACCCGTCTCCTTCAAGGGGGAGGGTTAAGCGGTTAGGTTTTCAAGGCCGGTTTCGGTAACCAGATAGGTGTCTTCCACCCTCATTCCGCCCCAGTCCGGAATATAGACCGCCGGTTCTATCGTTATTACCATCCCCGATTTTAGAATGTCCCGGCTTCCGGGATTCAAAGTCGGTTCTTCGTGAACGGAAAGGCCGACGCCGTGCCCGATGCCGTGGATAAAATATTGGTCCAGCCCTTTTTTCTTCAACACGTTTCGGCCGGCCGCATCCACGTCTTTGGCCGGCATGCCCGGCCCGGCTTTTTTCTCCGCGGCTTTCCTGGCCGCAGAAAGGATTTGAAGAATTTCCAGCGCCTTCTTGTCTTTTTCACCGGGGAAGAAGACCCGGGTGATGTCCGAACAATAGCCGTAATACTTGGCGCCGAAATCCACCATAACCCAGCCCTGATTTGATATTACGCTTGTTGTTTGTGCGGCGTGCGGAAAGAAGGTGCGTTCACCGGAAGCCGCAATAATCGGAAAAGAGGAACCGGCCCCGTTTTCCCCTAAATGTTTTTGCAAAAGAAGCGCCAGCCCCTCTTCGTTCGCGCCGGGTTTCAGCATCTTCTGCGCCTGCCGGAAGGCGTTCCTGGTAATCAGGCCGGCTTTGCGGATAAGCGCAATTTCCGTTTTATCTTTTATCGACCGCATTTCCAGCGGCAGAAGGGCCGGTTCGAAAGACGTTGCCGGAAAGGACTCCTTCAGTTTTACGAAATGGCCGGCCGGGAGTTCCGGTTCCACCCCCACTTTTTTCAGGCCGGCGATAATTGATTTTTTATCCCATAATTCAACGGATTTTTTCAGGGGTGAACTTCCGGAAAGGTAAAAAAGGGCCTCCTGGTAGAGCAGGGCGTGGGTGAAAAGAAGGGTTTCTTCGGAAGTGGCAACGCAGAAAACGTCTTCCAGGAAAAGTCCGGTAAAGTAGCCTACGTTTTCCGGTGTCTGCAGCAGAAATCCGTCAAAACCTTCGGCCGCCATCCTGCGCCGGAGGCGCTGCTGCCGGTTTCGCAGCAATTCTTCAGAGTAAAGCGGCCAGGAGGGCCTTTTGGAGGTGGAGACGGTTTTCGGCCTGGTCCCAGACGATGGAATTAGGGCCATCAATTACCTCGTCGGTTATCTCTTCTCCGCGGTGGGCGGGCAGGCAGTGCATCACCATTACCTTGGAGGGTGCGCTCTTCAGAAGGTCGCCGTTCACCTGGTAGGGGTGGAAGATTTTCTTCTCTTTTTTCGCCTCTTCCTGACCCATGCTCACCCAGGCGTCGGTGTAGATGAAGTCAACGTTTGAAAGGCCGGTTTTCGGGTCATTGCCGATCGTTATCTTCTTGTGGCCGTTCTTTAAATTTGCCAGCACCTCTTTCCGGGGCTGATAACCTTTCGGGGTTATGGCCAGCATCTCCGCGCCCATAAGGTCCGCCGTTTGCATAAGGGAGTGGCAGACGTTGTTCCCGTCTCCAAAATAGACCAGTTTTACCCCTTTGAAACTGCCCTTTTTTTCCCAGATGGTGTAAAAGTCGGCCAGGGCCTGGCAGGGATGGTGGAGGTCGGTCAGTCCGTTGATTACCGGAATGTCGCTGTGCTTCGCCAGTTCCTCGGTCTCCGCCTGCTCAAAGGTGCGGATCATTATCCCGTCCAGATACCGGGAGAGGGTGCGGCCGGTATCGGCCATCGTTTCCCCGCGAGAAATCTGGGTGCCTTCCGCGGAAAGGTTTATGGCGTGGCCGTCCAACTGCAGCATCGCCACTTCAAACGAGGTGCGGGTCCGGGTGGATGGTTTGATAAATATCATGCCCAGGACTTTTCCCTTTAAGATCGGGACGCGCAACTCTCCCCGGTTGTGCCGGTCCTTGAGGTCTTTGGTCAGTTCAAAAAGGCGAAAGACCTCGTCGGCAGTCAGGTCGCTTACCTGCAAAAAGTCCTTCTTCCTCAGTTTAAACATTTCTTTAGGATGGAGAGGCCGAGGTCGGCTTCTCCCCTGGTTAGGGTAAGGGGCGGCATAACCCGTAAAACGTTATGCTGGGTACAGTTGACCAGCAAACCGTTTTTCTGCGCTTCCTCGGCAATTTGCGCCCCGGGAACTTTCAGTTCGCAGCCGAGCATCAGGCCGATTCCCCGGACTTCTTTCACCAGAGGCGAAATTTTGCGCAGCCGTTCTTGCAGGTATGCGCCCGTCTTGGTCGCTTTTTCCAGCAAATTTTCTTTTTTAATCGCTTCCAGCACCGCCAGCGCCGCGGCGCAGACCAGTGGCCCGCCGCCAAAAGTGGAGGCGTGGGTGCCCGGAGAAAAGAGGCCGGCGTATTTTTCGGTGATGATGATGGCGCCGATGGGGACGCCGCCGCCCAGCGTCTTGGCCAGGGTTACGGCGTCCGGCGTCACCCGGTAGTGCTGAAAAGCGAAGAGTTTTCCGGTGCGGCCCATCCCGGTCTGGACTTCGTCAAAGATGAGCAGAACTTTATTCCGGTCGCAGAGCCGCCGCAAGTCTTCCAGGAAACCGGTCCGGCACGGGTTGACCCCGCCCTCGCCTTGAATTGGCTCGATTACGATGGCCGCGGTCTTCGGGTCCAGTACTTTTTTGACGCTCGCCAGGTCGTTGAACTTCGCCTTCCGGAAACCGGAGGGCAAAGGGGAGAAACCTTTTTGTACCTTGCGCTGGCCGGTCATCGTCAGGGTGGCCAGGGTCCGGCCGTGAAAGGAGCCGGCGAAGGAGATTATCTGGTAACGGCCTTCGCTGTGGCCGGCGAGCCGGGCCAATTTGATGGCCGCCTCATTCGCTTCCGCGCCGCTGTTGGCAAAAAAACACTTGCCGGGAAAGGCTGAACGGACCAGTTCTTCGGCCAGTTGTGCCTGCAGGGGGTGCAGGAAATTATTGGAAAAGTGGATGGCCTTTTTTGCCTGTTCCGCAACCGCCTTGACTACCCGCGGGTGGCAGTGGCCGATTCCGCTTACGGCCCAGCCGGGAAAGAAATCAAGATAGCGTTTGCCGTGGATATCGGTTACCCAGGCGCCTTCCCCTTTCACCAGACACAGGTTGGTCCGGCGGTAGGAAGGGACGACATATTTTTGATATGCCCGTAAAACTTCTTTTTCCGTCATCTTATTCCGGTACTATTTCCGTGCCCACGCCCTGGTTGGTAAATATCTCCAGGAGGAGGGTGTGCGGTATGTGGCCGCCGACCAGGTGAACTTTGGATACGCCTTTTTCCATGGCGAATAGTCCGGCGCGCACCTTTGGCAGCATGCCGCCGTTGATTATTTTGTCTTCAATCAACGCTTTTGCCTGGCCGGGCCGGAGGATTGAAATCAAACTCTCTTCGTCGTTCCGGTCGCGCATAATGCCGGCCTGGTCGGTCAGGAACACCAGTTTTTCCGCCGAGAGGCCGACCGCAATTTTGCTGGCGGCCGCATCGGCGTTGATGTTATAGAGCAGCCCGTCGGCGCCGAAAGCCAGAGGCATTACCACCGGGATGACGCCCGCCCCGCAGGTTTCTTCAAAGAAAGAATTCTTTACTTCTTTTATCTCGCCCACCAGCCCGAGGTCCGCTTCGCCCCGGGTGAACCGGACGGCGCCCAACACCCGGTCTTCCGGAAAAACTCCGCCGGCCTTACCGCCGAACCCCTCTATCAGGGAGACCAGTTCCCGGTTGACGGATAGAAGCGTTTCCTTGATTACCACTATCGTTTCGGCGTCGGTATAACGCAAACCGTCTATGAAATGGGTTTTAATCTCTTTGGCGGCCAGCGCTTCGGAAATCCTGGGCCCGCCGCCGTGCACCAGGACAACCTTGATGCCCACCGCGGACATAAAGACGATATCTTCCAGGATGTTGCGCGCCAGGCGCGGTTCGCGCATGACCGAACCGCCGTACTTTACCACCGTGAACTTATTCCTGAAGTTGAGGATGTACGGCAGAGCCTCAACCAGCACCTGAGCTTTTTCCGTTGCCTCTTTCATAGATTAGAACCCTTTCGTTTTTATTGTTTGGCGTAGCGCACGATCGATTTCAACAGACGCAGCCCATCCGTTGATTTTCCTGCCTGCCTCGTCCAGGCCGGATGGCAGCAGGGATACAGAAACCGTTCCGGGTGCGGCATCATTCCCAGGACATTACCTTTTTCGTTCGTCACCGCCGCAACCCCTTCCACGGAACCGTTGGGGTTTTCCGGGTAATTGAGGGCCGCGCTTCCGTCCGGTTCCGCGTACTGAAAAGCAACCTGTCCGTTTTTTTGCAGCGTTTCAAGTTCCTCTTTTTTTTCGGTCAGGAACTTTCCCTCGCCGTGCGCCACCGGCAGGGTTATCGTTTCTCCGGACAGATCGGAGAGCAGCGGAGATTTTCCGGTGCAGCGCAGGTATATCCACCGGTCTTCAAAACGGCCGGAATCGTTGAAAGTCAGGGTAGCGCAAACCGCATTACCCCTCTGCGAAAAAGGCAGCAGGCCGGTTTTGACCAGGACCTGAAAACCGTTGCAGATTCCGACTATAGCCCGGCCGCTCTCCGCAAAGGAGAAGACCTGGTCCTGCAGTTTGTACCTCAGTTCGTTGGCCAGCACCTTTCCGGCGGAAAGGTCGTCTCCGTATGAAAACCCGCCCGGGATGACCAGGATGCCGTAATCAGACAGAGAAACGGAACCATCCAGAAGGCGGCTGATGTGAACCCGTTCCGGAACCGCGCCGGCCAGCGCAAAACCGTGTTCGGTCTCCCAGTCGCAGTTGGTGCCGGCGGTGCGCAGTATTAAAACCTTGACCTTGCCCATATTTTTGCAAACAAATATTATACCACTAAAAAGGGATTAGCGGAAGCGAGAGAAGAGAGGCGGGGGGATAACGATGCCGTCTCGGATTTTTTTGGTAGAGCGCTTCAAATTATGATATCATATTGAGAAAAATGATTGTACCGATGAAAGAATTGCTGGTGGAGGCCCGCGCCGGGAAATACGCGGTGACCGCCTTTGAGTTCTGGTCCCTGGATTCGGCCCAGGCGATCGTGGAGGCCGCGGAAATAGCCGGTATGCCGGCCATCCTCCAGGCCGGCCCTCTGGAAATCAACTTTGCCGGCATTGAAAACCTGGCCAAAGTTGCCGGGATGACCGCGGGTAGGTCTCCCCTGAAGTTCGCCCTGCATCTGGACCACGGCGACAGCTTTGATATGGCGGAAGCAGCCGTGAACTCCGGGTTCACCTCAATTATGATCGATGCTTCCCTCCTGCCCTACCGGGAAAACCTGGAATTAACGAAAAGGGTGGTTGCCCTGGCCTCCCCGCACGGCATCTCGGTGGAGTCGGAACTGGGCAAACTTTCCGGCTCCGAGGCCGGCAAGACCGTTTCGGAGGAAGAGGCGGCTCAGACAGACCCGGACGAAGCGGAAATGTTTGCGGCGGAGACCGGGATTGACGCCCTGGCAGTTGCTATCGGCACCGGTCACGGTTTCTACAAATTCAAACCGAAACTCAACCTGGAATTATTAAAAAAAATCAGTGAAAAAGTGACTATTCCCCTTGTCCTGCACGGCGGCAGCGACACCCCGAACGACCAGATACTCCGGGCGATAGATTTGGGCATCGCCAAGGTAAACATCTGCACCGAATTTGTCGCCGCGTTCGGAAAGGACTATATTACCCAACAGGCAAAACCGGATTTCAAATATAACGTAACCAACCTCTTTGAATCCGGGAAAAGAGCCGGACGGGAACTGGCCCTTGCCAAAATAAGGTTGTTCGGAAAAAAAGATTAGGGAAAAAACGGTATGAAATACATCAAAGTTATTGCGGGACAGACCGGTCCGGCCGGAAGTTACGGAATCCTGAAGGGGGAAACGGTTCGGCTGCTTGACCGTTCGCCGTTCTTGGGGCAAACAACAGAGACCGGCATTGCCATGCCGCTGGCGGAAGTGAAGAAGTTTCTGCCGCCGGCAGAACCGCCCAATATTATCGCCCTGGGCTTGAATTATGCCGACCACGCCAAAGAAGGCAAGTGGGATTTACCTCCGGCGCCGGTCGTCTTTCTAAAGGCGACTACCAGCCTGGCCGGCCATCTTTCGCCGATTATCCTGCCGCGGGAAGCGCCGGCCGAGGTTGATTACGAGGCGGAACTGACCATTGTCATCGGAAAAGAGGCGAAGAACGTTCCGGAAGAAAAAGCGCTTGATTATATCTTCGGCTATACCTGCGGTAACGACGTCAGCGCCCGGGATTGCCAGATGCGGATGGATAAACAATGGGCCAGGGCAAAGTCATTTGACACCTTTGCGCCCGTCGGCCCGGTCATTGAGACCGAACTTGACCCCTCGGCCCTGGCGGTGCGTTCGCTGTTGAACGGCAAGGTAATGCAGGACGGGAATACCCGGGACCTTATCTTTAAGGTTCCGGCCATTGTCAGTTACCTCTCCCGCCAGATGACCCTGTTGCCCCAGACCCTGATTATGACCGGCACGCCGCCGGGCGTCGGTTTTGCCCGAAAGCCCCCGGTCTTCCTTAAGCCCGGGGATAAGATAGAGATTGAGATAGGGGGTGTCGGAACGCTGGTAAACCCGGTAATCGCAGAAAGGTAGCGGTCGGATTTATCCGACGCATTACCACAATACGTGCGATAAATCGCACCGCTACAAGTGACAGGCGGGACGCCTGTCCTACCGGATGGGTTCGCAATGACTACGCGTCCTGCAGGAACTTGCGGAAGTAAGCGAGAAGCGGGGAAGAGAGATTTAATTTTTGTTCTGTCTTTTCCATCCGGTCCGTCAAAATCGTAATCTTTTTTTTCATCGTTGCCGCCCCTTCCAGTCTTTCCGCATCATTCAGGTCGTCCCGAAGTTGAAAGGCCATTCCGAAATCCCGTCCGTATTCGGCCATCAGACGGACCCGGCCGGCCTTTGCCCCGGCAATCATCGCCCCCAGTTTAAAGACCAGTTCAAAAAGCGCGGCGGTCTTTTTGCGTCTTATCTCTTCTAATATTTCTGCCGCAGGGTTCTTGGCCAGGTAGGTAAGGTCCAGGAACTGACCGCCGGTCAAACCGTCCAGCCCGACAGCGTCAATGGCGGCCAGGGTTATTTTCAGCGGGTAGTTTTCAATCAACTGCCGGAAAGACAGAATTAAGAGATAGTCGGAGGCCAGGAGGGCGGCATATTCAGGGTAAGCGCGGTGCAGGGTCGGTTTGCCCCGGCGCATATCGTCGTTGTCCATGGAGGGCAGGTCGTCCTGGATGAGGGAGAAAGCGTGAATCAGTTCTACGGCCGCTGCCGCCGGGAGCGCCTTATTTCCCCTGCCCCCGCAGAGCCGGTATGTATGAAGCAGGAGGATTGGCCTGATGCGTTTGCCCCCGGAGAAGACCGCATAGCGGAGGCTGGCCGTAAATGTTTTCAGGTTGTCGTTCCGCCGGGGCAAAATCGAACCGAGATATTGGTTCACCCGGCTTTTTTCTTTTTTTAAAAATTTTGATATTTTTCCGTTCAACTCATCCCCTTTAAATCGCGCTTGGATATTTTGTTGGTTGCCGTGCGGGGCAGTTCGGTCTTAAAGATAATCCGCCGCGGAAGTTTATAGGTGGCCAGGTACTTCCTCAGGAAATCCAGAATCTCCTTTGACTTTGTCTCTTTTCCTTCTTTCAGGACGATAAAAGCCACCGGTATTTCGCCGGTCGAGGTAAGTTCGCCGATGACCGCCGCTTCTTTCACGTCCGGGTGCCGGTACAGAACCGCCTCAACTTCCCGCGGGTAGATGTTCATGCCCCGGAAATCTATCATCTCCTTTTTCCGGTCCACGATAAAGAAGTATCCTTCCTCGTCTTTTTTGCCCAGGTCTCCGGTCAGGAGCCAGCCGTTCTTAATTACCTCGCGGGTATCTTCAATCCGGTTGTAATAGCCGGCCATGACGTTTTTGCCCCGGACGGCCAGTTCTCCGACCTGGCCGGCCGATAATTCTTCCCCGGTTTCGGAAACTATCTTTACCTCCACGCCCGGCAGCGGAATACCGATGGAACCGGTTTTGCGTTTCTGCGGCGGGTTCAGGGTAACCACGGGCGCCGCTTCGGTGAGGCCGTAACCTTCCAGGAGCGGGATGTGAAAACGGTTTTCAAAGGCGGTCAGCGTTTCCGGAGAGAGCGGGGCCGCGCCGGAGATAGCCAGCCGGATGGGATTTAAAAGCCGTACCAGGAGTTTGGCGGTAAACGACATCTTGATTTCTCCGAAAATCTGGTAGAAATCAGGAATGCCGATGAAGATGGTGATTCTTCGGCGTATGATTTCAGCGATTAAACTGCGGAAAGGGGTGTTTTTGGAAACGATGAAGACGGTGGAACCCAAAGCCAGAGGCAGCAGAACGCAGGCGGTAAAGGCAAAGGAGTGAAAGAGCGGCAGAATGCAGAGAAAACGGTCTCTGGCCGAAAGGGAAACGGCCTTCCGGCAACTCTCCACGTTGGCAAGAAGGTTGTCGTGGGTGAGCATGACCCCTTTCGGAAAACCGGTGGTGCCGGAGGTGTAGATGAGGACCGCCACGTCGGAACCCGCGGTAATCGGGAACGGCTTTTTTTGCTCCGGCCGAAAGAGGCTGCGGTAGGCGATGACGGCTTCCGGGGCGTTATAATGGTCGACGAGAACTATCTTTTCCAGGGTTGGGATGCGGTTTCTGAGGTTCAGGCCGGTCTGGATAAAGTCCGTTTCGGTAAAGAGGATTTTAGCTCCGCTGTCGGATACCACAAAACTCAACTCTTCTTCTTTCCAGAGGTAGTTAAGCGGCACCGGGATTGCGCCCAGGCGCAGGACGGCAAAATAGACAACGAGGAATTCCGGACGGTTGCGCAGGAAGATGGCGATGCGTTCGCCGAACTTGACATCCAGTTCCAGAAGGCCGCTGGCCAGGCGGTTTATCTCTTCTTCCAGTTTTTGGTAAGCGAACGTTTCCTTTTCGTAAACCAGGGCCGGTTTTTTCGGAAACGATTTACCGCCTTCGGTAATCAGGTCATTAAGTACCATCTGGGAAAACCCTCCCGTTATTATCGATAGCTACCACTGTCGGAAAATCCAGGATTACCAGGCGCCAGACCGCCTCCGGACCTAATTCCGGAAAGGCGACGATCTTTGCTTCCCTGACATGGCTGGCCAGGAGCGCGCCGCACCCGCCGTAAGTTACGAAGTAAACGGCCGAGTATTTTTTGACGGCCAGCCGAACCTCCGCGCTTCGTTCGCCCTTGCCGATCATTCCCTTCAGGCCGTATTCCAGGAGCAGCGGCGTGTAGCGGTCCATCCGGGAACTGGTGGTGGGCCCGGCGGAACCGATGACCCGGCCCGGCGGAGGCGGCGTGGGTCCGGAATAATAGAAGGTCTGTCCGGAAACCGGAAAAGGAAAGACCGGCTTGGTTTTCTTTTTTTGGGACTCGCTGATTTTGGCATAAAGGATTTTATGAACCTGGTCCCGGGCCGTAAAGACTGGACCGGAGAGGAGCACTTTGTCCCCGGCACGCAGGGTTTCCAGGTCAGATTTATTTAAAGGCAGTGTAATTTCTTTCATAACGGATAAAGAACGCCTTCTTTCATCTCCACCAGCCGGTCGCAGAAATAGGCGGCCAAGTTCCGGTCGTGCGAAATAAAAAGATAGGTCAGGTTTAGTTTTCGGCGCAATTCAGTCAGAACGTTGATTACCTGGGCCTGGATGGAAAGGTCAAGATTGCTGGTCGGTTCGTCCAGAATCAGAAACTCCGGGTTGACCGCCAAACTTCGGGCGATGGCAACCCGCTGTCTTTCTCCGCCGGAGAACTGGAAGGGGAACTTCAAGCCGTCTCCGGCGGAAAGACCGACCAGTTGCAATAATTGGGCGATATAATCCTTTTCTTCGGCCCTGGTTTTGACGCGATGGTAATGGATGACTTCCCGCAGGATGTCGGCCACCCGTCTGCGCGGCGGCAGGGAGCGAAACGGATTCTGCAGGACGATCTGGACCTTTTTACGCCAGAGGGAAATCTCCTGTTTGGAAAGACCAAAGATGTCCCGGCCGTCGTACGTAATCTTTCCGGAGGAAGGCGGGAGCAGGTGCAGAACTATTTTGGCAAGCGTGCTTTTGCCGGAACCGCTGTCGCCCAGGATTCCCACTATTTCGCCTTTGGCCACCGTCAGGTTAATCCCTTTCAGGACTTCCACCCGGGTCAATGGTTTGCCTAAACCGGGCTTCACCCAGAAGCCCTTTTTAAGGTCCGAAATAGATAATAGCATAAATAGTTATTTTCAATACAAATATTTTTTAAAGAATTCAAAGGCCTTGTTTCCGGCAAAGGCGTGTTGGCCGGAATGGATATCCGCCCAGAGTTTGTCTGCGCAGCCGGCTGCCTGGTAAATTCGCTTTACCCCCGCGTAACCCTTGAGGGCATCTTCAATCAAGAAGCATTTGTCGTAGATGCCTATTTCCAGAAGGAGTGGCCTGGGCGCGATTAGACCGGCAATGTCGTCAGTGTCAAAGTAGCGGTAGATAGCCGGTACAAACTGGGAACCGCAGAAGTTTGCCCGCGTGATGGCGAATGACCGCCAGGGGTTCACGTAGCAGATGATATCCGCCGCTTTTATCCGGGGTTCGGCCGCCGCGGTGAAGGTGGTCATCGTGCCGCCCTGGGAGAGCCCCATCATGCCGATGCGGTTCTTGTCCGCTTCCGGCCTGGTCTCCAGGTAGTCGATGCAGCACTTCATATCCCAGATGTTGAGGGTCAGGGTGTAGACTCCCAGGAGAGCGCCCTTGATAAAGTTTACGTTGCAGGCATCCCGCCCCGGGAACGGGTCCATACCGTCTCTGCGCTCGCCGAAGACCCGCAGGTCAGGGGAGATGGTCAGGAAACCGGCTTTGGCCATCTGCTCGCCGTAGTTGTAATTATGTTCTTTAATATTCTGAATATAATCGCTGCCACCCCGGATGCCGGCTACGGTGTCCTTGCCCCAGGGGCCGTGGCCGTGGCTGCAGAGGATGGCCGGGTTCTTCCGGTCCGGCTTCATCGTTCTTGGCCTCAAAACCTGGCAGGGCACGGACATGAACGTTTCGGAATTCAAGACCACCCGTTCCCGGATTAAATCGCCGTCAATTACCGACGCCTCCACCTCTGCCTGAAGCGGCGCTTTCTTCGGGAAGGGGCCGAGCAGTTCCATAAACCTGGGCCGGGCTTCCTTGCGCCAGGCGGTCCAGTCGGCTCTGGTCTTGCCCTTAAATTTTAGCAGCGGTTCCCAGTCCTCGGTAATCTTGTTCCAGTACTGCTCCATCGAAAAATTACGCGTTATTTTCGCGGGCATAAATCCCCCATTTAATCAAAACAACAATCCCAGATGTCTATCCAGGTGTTCCTTTACCTGCCGATAATGTTCTGATTCGTTCCGGGAAAGACATTGGTATATTTCGGTTCGGAACTTTGTCAGGACGGAGCCGTAAGTGATGTGTATCAATTGCCGGTTGTCCGTCAGGGAAAAAAGGCCCTCCAGGTTGGCATCGGAAACTTTTTCGAGCGGTGGTATTCTGGCCGGGTTCAGACTGACGGAATAGGACTGTCTGTCTTTTTCCAGGTTTTGGAGGCTGCATTGGTGGATGAGACGGTACAGGGAAGGTTCGGTTGCGGCGATGGTCTTTACCGCTTGCAGCCAGCTGGTCCCGGCGGTCTTTACGTGGAAAGTGCCGCAATTTCTTTTAACGGCCGGATAGACGGAAAACTTGTCGCTTCCGGAATGGAGGCTCAGCCGGTAATCTCCGAAGAAGCGGCAGATCTCCGCGTGTTTTTGAAGGTTTTTTTCAAATTCAACCGGGCTTCCGATATAATCTATCGCTTTTTCAAATTCGCCGGGAAAGCGGGGCGCGACGCTGGTAAACCGGACATCGTTTCGGCGCAGATATTCTACTACGAAGATATGGTCTAAAGGCGTGGTGGGAAGTTTTGTTTCGTCAACCGAAACCTCAAAGTCAAATTTTTTTAGAGTTTTCTTCAGGGTACGATAACATTCAGCCGTAAAATTCAGCCCCTGCGCGAAAGTTACTATTAATCTTTTTACTTCCGGCCCGGTGAATCGGTAAACCTCGTTTTTAATTCGGTATTCTTTATCCCGGAAGTATTTTTCGATCTCTCTGGTTCCGGGTATCTTTTCATAAAAGTTCTTTATTTCTTCCTTTGGCATTACAGCCGGATTTTTAATGTGGTCCGAGAGGTCAACGGTGTACATGGAATAGCCGGCTTCAGCCGCTTCTTTAAGATGAATAACGTCTTTGAGGTGGTCGGCGTCTGCTCCCCAGGAGTTTTTGTGCCCGGATTCCAGGCAGCCCCAGGTAGCATCGTCAACTACATCCTGCATTGTTCGTCCGGTCCGGCTGTTTTCCCGGACCGATTGCTGGGCAAAGACAGGGAATACCGGATAAGCGGCGGCGGATTCCGCGTGAGCCGGGGTGGCGATGCCCAGCCGGTCCCCGAAACCGAAGGAGACGTTTTTGTTGCAGACCTCCGGCGATAGTTCCGGAAAGGCCTCACGAATGAGCCGGGCGTTAAGAGAAGTTAAAAAGCATAATTTGAACCCGCCGGCCAGGTCTGTTCCTTCGAAATCGCCCGCCTTTCCTTTAACAACGAGGTATTTCTTGTTGCTGTCCCTGGCGATTAAGAAGGAACTTTCGCCTTTGCGCCGGAACGATTTTGGGTAGGGATGGTACTCCGCAGGCAAATTTTTGAAATCATTATCCATGTTTATCTATACTTATCCAGCGCTACCAGGTCTTTTATCCTGATTGTCTTGCCTTCCTTGATGGATTTATTGGCGGAGATGCCGGTCAGGATAGAGGTTGCGCCGGCATAAGAACCGGCCTGGTGGTTCAGCGGGTCGGGAACTCCGCCCCGGAAGAGCATCTCCTGCAGCCTTTCGTCCCCGCCGCCGTGGCCGCCGGTTGCCTTGGGGGTTGTATATTCTACTTTTTCGCCCTTGCGGTTGTAGAGATTTATATATAACATTGGTTCGGCAACCTTCATTCCGCTGTGGTATTCGGCCAGTTCCAACCGACCCCCGGTTCCGTTTATTGCAGCCTTCCAGCCCTCGTAGGGGGAATGGGCGGTCAGGGAGTAACTTAAGAAGGCCCCGCCGGAGTATTTGACGTTGACGCTCATCGTATCGTAGATATCGATCTCGTCGGCAAAGACGCAGCGGTCGCGGAAATAGTTATCGGCGCTTTCGGTCTCCAGATAGAGTTTTTCCCAAACTTCGGACTTTGTTAAATCAAAATAGAACTCACAGGTTTTTTTATGCTTGCACGTGAGGCAGCGTTCGCCCCGTTCTTTGCGGGTCGGGCCGTAAAACCGCAGAGAACCGAAAGCGGCTACCTGCTCCGGTTCCTCTTCCAGCCACCAGTTTATTAGGTCGAAGTGGTGGGTTGCTTTATGGACCAGAAGCCCGCCGGAGTTCTCCATCCTCCGGTGCCACCTGCGGAAGTAATCTGCCCCGTGCCTGGTATCAAGCATCCATTCAAAATCTATATTTAGAATCTTACCAACAACGCCTTCTCCCAATAACTCTTTTATCCGGGTGGTGTATGGGGTGAACCGGTAGTTGAAGGTTACGGTTACCTTTTTACCGGTCTTCTTTTCGGCCTCCAAGATAGCGTTGCACTTTTTGGCGTCAATCGTCATCGGTTTCTCCACGATAGCGTCCAGGCCGGCCTCCAGGGATTTGACGATGTAGAGGTGATGGAACCGGTCCACTGTGGTGATAATGGAGACGTCCGGTTTGGTCTTTTGGAGCATCAGGTCAAAATCCGTAAATACTTCACAATCTAATCCGGCCATCTCTTTTATCTTTTTTGCCCGCAGGGGATTTACGTCAAAGATACCCGCTATTTTAGCGCAATCGGAGAACCTTTCCTTGATGGGCCGGGCGTACATGTCAATGACCCGGCCGCTGGCGCCAACTAAAACATATTTTTTCACAACAGTCTCCTTTTTGGCGATATTTGTAG
>CAZBFL010000005.1:7408-15421 GCA_964491175.1 uncultured bacterium | reverse complement strand
GAAATTGCCCGAAAGGGAATCGAGGAATTGAAAAAATACGCGGATACCGTAATTACGATTCCCAACGATAAAATATTTGAACTGCTGCCGACCGATACCAGGCTAACCGATGCTTTTGAAAAGATAGACGAGGTCTTTTACCAGGGAGTATCGGGAATTGCCGACCTTTTGACCAAACCGGGCCATATTAACCTTGATTTCGCCGACCTGCGCAGCATTATCAAAGGCGGCGGCGACGGGTTGATGGGTATCGGCATCGCCAGAGGACCAAGCCGGGCGGAAGAGGCCGCCGGCCTGGCGGCCGGCAACCCGTTTCTTCGGAAAGAATCACTGATGAAAAGCCGGAATATCCTGGTCAGCATTACCGCCGGTGACAACCTGAACGTTTTTGAGGTAAATCAGGTTATGAAGAAAGTGGAGTCGATGCTCCCGGCCGAAGCCAAAAAATTTACCGGGGTGGCGTTGGAACCGCAGTTCCAGGATGCCTTAAAAGTACTGGTAATCGCCACCGGCCTGGAAGACAGTTCTCTTCCTCAGGCAGTCCCGGAAATATTTCAGTATAGACCGAAACGAAAGAGTACGGGCGGAATAAAAGTACCCGATGACCAGCCGCTCTTGTTTGACAACGACCGCGACCTTCCGGCCTACCTCCGGAAAAAACTCGGCAAACCTTGATTATTGGACGGGAAAATTAAAATAGGTATTCGGAAAAGGTTCGTCCTCCAGCCTGAAGTGCCACCACTCATAAGCATGGGGCCGGAACCCGTGTTTTTTCATCAGAGCCTGCAGAAGCATCCGGTGACTGCGCTGCTCCGGCGTTATCAAGGAACTGTCCGGCCGGGAAATGGGGTCTAAAAAGTCATAAGGGCTGCCCATATCAATTACGTCATCCGGGTTTTTCGCGTCCAACGGCACGAGCGTCAGGTCAACGGCGCTGCCCCGGCTGTGGCCTGACCGCCGCGCAAAATATCCCTTTCCAAATAAATCTTTTTTATCTAACTTGGGATAGAACTCGGCTTTCATTCTAACGTCTGACCTGTCTGCGGCCCAGCGGATAAGATGGTCAACCGCCTGCTGCGGCCGGTAAGCGTCGTATATCTTCAGACCCAGACCGAACGGCTTCAACTCCGCCTGGACTTTTTTCAGCGCTTCCGCGGCCCGTTGCGTCAGGATGCACCGCGGAGCAAGGTACCCGTCTATGCGGCCGCCGATAAGGTTGTGAGTGGAATAATAACGCAGTTCAACCTTAATGTCGGGAATGACCGTCTCAACGTAAACGAAACCAGCCGGCAGGGTCTTCTCCTGCGCCCGGCAGGCGGAATTGCTGAAGATAAGAACGGAAAAAATGATAAGAAAAACCAACGGAAAACGGAAGAAAGAATACGTTTTTCTTTTCATAGATAAGCGCCGGCGACGAAGCCGGTGGAAAAAGCGGCCTGAAGGTTGAACCCGCCGGTCCTGCCGTCCACGTCAATAATCTCTCCGGCAAAGTAAAGGCCCGGGACAATCCTTGATTCCATTGTTTTCGGATTAATCTCTTTTACGTTGACCCCGCCCCGGGTTACCACCGCCTCTTCAACCGGCATTAAACTGTCTATAGATAAAGGAAAACTATTGAGTAGAGCAACCAGCGCCATCCGTTCCCCAACCGTAATGCTGCTGACGGTCTTCTCGTCCGGAATACCGGCGTAAGAAACAATCCCCTCCGCTATCCTGGCCGGAACCATTGTGCTCAGGACTTTCCGGGTAATCATCCGGCCGTGCTTCAGGAATTCATCCATCAAACGGTCCCGGAGCGCGTTTTCATTCAATCCCGGCAGGAAATCAACAAGAAGATGGGTTGAACGTTTATCTTCCGCTTCGGTTAAAATGCGCGAGAGGTTAAGCGCCGCCGGTCCGGAAATTCCGAAATGGGTAAAGACGATTTCACCGGATTCCGAACCGAGTCGTTTCTTCCCCAGCATTAATTTCAGGCCGGCTTTTTCAAAAGATATTCCCTGCCACTTTTTATGCCGGTCCCCCTGCAGCGCAATACCGCATAGAGACGGTCTCGGTTTGAAAACCTTGTGGCCGAACTTTTCGGCCAGGGCGTATCCGTCGCCGTCGGAACCGGTCTGCGGGTAACTTTTACCGCCGGTGGCCAGAATGATTTTTTCCGCGATAATCGGTCCGGCGGGAGTGGTTATTTCAAAAAGACCCTTGCTTTCTTGAATACCTGAAACCGAACTCTCGAACCGCAATTCGACGTTCTTTTCCTTAAGTTGAGCCAGCAAAAAATCGACCACATCCCGGGCCGACTGGCTGGCCGGAAAGACCAGGTGTTCCTGTTCCACGACCAGTTTACATCCCTTCTCCTCAAAAAAAGCAATCAGGTCCCGGTTAAAAAATCGGGCAAAAGCGTTGCGCAGAAAATCACCATTGTGGTAGGAAGCGATAAAATCGGGCAGGTCGCGATTGTTGGTCAGGTTGCACCGGCCGCCGCCGGTAATCAGCAGCTTGTTTCCGACGCAATTATTCTTTTCAAGCAGCAGCGTTTGAACGCCCTTGCCGGCTGCCTGAAGCGCAGCCATCATTCCGGCCGGGCCGGAACCGATTACCGCAACCGGGTATTTTTTCATTACGCGGCCATAACTTTTCTGGCCTTGGTACGTTCGTTTTCAGTCAGGTGCTGCTTCCGTAAGCGTATGTTCTGCGGGGTAACTTCCAGGTATTCGTCGTTATTCATAATACTTAAAGCGTTTTCCAAAGTCAATTCCTGCGGCGGAATCAGGACGATGGCTTCGTCCGAACCGGAAGAGCGCATATTTGACAACTGCTTGCCTTTGGCCGGATTGGCCACCATATCGTTTCCTTTGGCGGTGTTACCGATAACCATCCCCTCATAAACGGCGGCGTTGGGGCCGATATACAAAGAGCCCCTTCTCTGCAGCCCCCAGAGCGCAAAAGCCGAGGCCTTGCCGGCGGCCATGGACACCATGGAACCGACTTCGCTCTTCTCCACCTCGCCGGCCATCGGCCGGAAATCCAGGAAATTGGAGCATAAAATTCCTTCGCCGCGGGTGTCAACCACAAACTCCTTTCGGTAGCCGAGCAAGCCCCGGGTCGGGATTTCAAAAATCAGCCTGGTTTCATTATGTTTGTTTTTAATGCTGATAATCCTTCCCTGGCGCTTGGATAATTTCCCGATAACCGTCCCGACCATATCCTCCGGGACGTCAACTATCACTTCTTCGAATGGTTCCAGTTTTACGCCGTCCTGTTCCTTGATGACAACCTGCGGCTGGGAGATTTGCAATTCGTACCCTTCCCGCCTCAGATTTTCCAGAAGCACGGCCACGTGCAGTTCGCCCCGTCCGAAAACTTTGTAAAAGGCCTTGTTGGAAAAATCTATCCTCAAGCCGACGTTGATTTCCAGTTCTTTCTTGAGCCGTTCTTTCAACTGGCGGATGGTGACAAACTTTCCCTCCCGGCCGGCTAACGGCGAGTTATTCACCAGGAAGTTCAGGGAGATGGTCGGTTCGTCAATCTTGATGCCCGGCAGGAGCGGCTGGTCAACATTCTCCGAAATCGTTTCGCCGATGTAGATGTCCGGCAGGCCGGCAATCATCACAATATCGCCGGCCGCCGCCGCTTCGACTTCTTTTTTTTCCAGTCCGTGGAAAGTGAAAAGTTTGGTTACCCTGTACTGGCGGACGTCCCCGTAAATATTGTTCACAAAGACCTGTTGTCCGGTCTTGATTTTTCCTTCGTAAATCCGGCAGATGGCGCAGCGCCCCAGAAAATTATCGTAAGCCAGGTTAAAGGGCTGCGCGGCCAGGGGCCGGGCAGCCACTTTCTTGTCGGATGCCGGTTTGACCTTTTCCAGAATCACGTCCAGCAGGGGGTTCAGGTTCTCCGAATCACCAGCCGGGTCCAGTTTGGCTATCCCCTGCTTTGAAGAAGCGTAGACAACGGGAAAATCCAATTGCTCATCGCTGGCTTCCAAATTCAAAAAGAGTTCGTAAATCAACTCCAGAACTTCTTTCGGCCTTGCGGTCGGCTTGTCTATCTTGTTGATGACCACGATCGGCTTAAGCCCAAGTTCCAGCGATTTCCTTAAAACGAACCTCGTCTGGGGCATCGGCCCATCCTGCACGTCCACCAGAAGCAAAACGCAGTCTACCGAGCGCAGAACCCTTTCCACTTCCGAGCTGAAATCGGCGTGCCCCGGCGTATCAACGATATTTATCTTAGTATGGCGGTAAAATATGGAGGTGTTTTTGGAATATATGGTAATACCCCGTTCCTGTTCTATGGAATTGCTGTCCATGCTCTCATTGCCGCTGATCATCCCCGTCTGACGCATCAGGGTATCGGTCAGGGTGGTCTTCCCGTGGTCAACATGCGCAATAATTCCGATATTCCTAATTTCCATAGTATGTCATTGCGAGCCCTTCGGTAGGACAGGCGTCCCGCCTGTCTATTTTAATCGGGGCGCGGCAATCTCATCTTTTAACTACCGGAATTTAACTAAATATTATAGCACAAATGGGTAAGATGAAAAAAACATATTCGATACTGAAGTTACAATATGAGGAATCGCACACCTTTGCCAGACCCGCTTTTCCAGCCGGACGGTGCGTAATTTTCTTTCGTTCAGACAGTTCTTTCAGCGGGCGTTCGGAGCGAGTTGCGGGCATGGTGTCCCTTAGAAGTAGTTACTTTACGGGACGAGCAAGGAGCTGCTTCGAGCGTAGATTTCCTCGCTGGGGAAATCAAGCGTCCCGGTGAAAGAAGCTGTCTGAACAAGAAGTTTGCTTAATACCGGAAGTTTAGACCAAATAAATTATGGTATAATGTCAAGGATGGAAAAGAGCGTTGGGATTGTGACAACCAAACAGGCTGTGCTGGCAAAACCGCCGAATGACCTTCTCCTGGAAAACGGCCGGCGGTTCGGACCGATTACCATCGCCTATGAGACCTACGGGCGCTTGAACAGGGAGCATACAAACGCCATCCTTCTCCTCCACGCCTTATCCGGAGACAGCCATGCGGCCGGATACCACGAAGGCGAAACCAAACCGGGCTGGTGGGACGCGATGGTCGGACCGGGCAAAGCGTTTGATACCAACATTTATCACGTAATCTGCTCTAACATTCTGGGCGGATGCCAGGGAAGCACCGGCCCCTCTTTTATAGACCCGGCAACGAATAAGTCCTACGGACTGAACTTCCCGATTATCACCATAGGCGACATGGTCAATTGCCAGAGATTGCTGCTTGATTTTCTGGATATTAAAAAACTTTACGCAATCGCCGGCGGGTCAATGGGCGGCATGCAGGTCCTCCAGTGGACGGCTGCTTATCCGGAGATGGTGCGGCACGCCATCCCGATTGCCACTACTTTGCGCCATTCGGCCCAGCAGATCGCCTTTGACGAAGTCGGCCGGCAGGCGATTATGTCCGACCCGGAATGGAACAACGGAGAATATTACGGCAAGAAGGTGCCGGCCCGGGGCCTTGCCCTGGCCAGGATGATAGGACACATTACCTATATGAGCGAATTTTCCATGGGTGAAAAATTCGGGCGGCGGTTGAAAGGCAAAGAGAAGTACGGCTTCTCCTTCACCCAGGATTTTGAGGTTGAGGACTACCTGCGCTACCGGGGCGACAGTTTCGTCCAGCGCTTTGACGCCAATTCATACCTTTACATAACCAAGGCGATGGATTACTTTGATTTAGTTGCCGATTACAAAACAGACCTTTTCCGTGGGGCAAAGACCCGGTTCCTGGTTCTGAGTTTCAGTTCCGACTGGCTCTATCCGCCGGCAAACTCCAAGGAGATTGTACGCTCTCTTAAACGTCACGGCGCAGAGGTTTCTTACTGTGAAATTGAATCAAATTACGGACATGATTCGTTCCTGGTGGAGTTTGAGGAAGAGACGTTTTTAATCAGAAATTTTCTGGCGGCGCAGAAACCTTAATGGAAAAGATAAGGGCGGACCATAAGATCATTCTGGGAATTATTAAGGACGCTTCCACGGTGCTGGACCTGGGATGCGGTCAGGGAGAACTTTTACATATCCTGTCCGAAAAACGGCACATCCGGGGCCAGGGTATTGAAATAGACCAGAACGCCATCGCGGAATGTTTGCGGCGAGGCGTTAACGTCCTCCACGGCGACCTGGACCAGGGCCTGTCCGAATACCCGGACAAAAGTTTTGACTACGTCATCCTCAACGACAGTTTGCCCGAAGTCCGCCACCCGGCCACCATTCTCGCTGAAGCCCTGCGGGTGAGCCGGCAAGTTCTGGTCGGTTTCCCTAATTTCTGCAATTTGAATGCGCGTTTCCAGGTGGGCGTTCTGGGAAGGGTCCCGGTTACCCGCTCCCTGCCGCACCAATGGTACGACACCCCCAACCTCCATTTTTTAAGCATTAAAGATTTTGCGGACTTCTGCCGGAACAAAAATATCAAGGTACTGGCTAAATATCACCTTGCCGGCGAACGCCGCATTCGCCTATTTCCGAACCTCCTGGCCAACTTCAGCCTGTTTCTGATTACGCAAAATTAACAAAATTGAGATTAATAGGGATAGACGAAAACGGATACGGGCCTGTCCTGGGACCGCTGGTAGTCACCTCCGCCTCACTGAAACTGCAAAACCGGAGTTTTGCGCCGCTTCCAGACCTGTGGCGATTGCTCGGGATAAAAAAAGACCCGGGCTCAAATTCAAAGAGGTTATTCGTCTGCGATAGTAAAACGGTCTTCAACGCCGGCCGGAAAAAGGAACTGGCGGCTGAGGAGACCGTACTCGTTTTTTTTCATCTTTGCTTCGGTTTCCTGCCGGAATCAGCCGACCAATTCCTGACAGCGGTAATCGACCCTTCAACCGCGAAGTATAGCCCGTCTTGTTTTTGCTGGAAAAAGGACCTTGACCTGCAATTGAATCCGAAAAGGCGGAAAGACATCCTGAAAAATGCGGTAAAGTTAAATAAGAGGGCAGAGCAAAACGGCGTTTCCCTGGAAAAACCGCGCTGTTTCCTTTTTTGTCCGTCCCGATTCAACGAGGGACTGAAAAGCGGAAATAAATCAGACCTGGTCCTTGAATCCGGCTTGAATCTCATCCGCCGGCACGGGACAGACGGTCAATTCTACGCCTGCCTGGGTAAAGTCGGGGGCTTGCGGTATTACCGGGAACCTGTTTCAGCGTTCTTTGGTCCGCAATGCACCGTAACGCCGACCAGGGAAGAAAAGAACAGTTCCGCTTATACGTTGAGCAAAGCCGGTAAAACCGCCGGAACGATAACCTACCTCCGGGACGGAGAGAATAACTCTTTTTTAATCGCTCTGGCTTCTTTGTTCGGCAAATATACCCGTGAATTGTTCTGGAAAAAGACACGCACATATTTGGAGGAACGACTTTCTTCCCCTCACCCCGCCTCTCCCCTTGGGGGAGAGGATAAAAGTGAGGGGGAAAGCCGGAAATATCATGCCAGCGGATATCGGGACCCCCTGACTAAACGCTTTATCCGGGAAACCGAAGAACTGCGAAAAAGATTGAATATCCCGGACGATTGTTTCTTGCGCCGGAAGTAGGAAAAAGAATATAATAATATATTTAAAGGAGGAAATATGGCATTCGGACAAATTCAAACATCAGTTCCGGGAGCAGGAACGGGAACAACATCGGCGCCGGCCGCGCCCCAAAACGCCCTTCTGGGTTTTATGCCGCTTATCCTGATTTTTGTTATCTTCTATTTCCTGCTGATTCTGCCCCAGCAAAAGAAACAGAAAAAACAGCAGGCGATGATTGACTCCCTGAAACCAGGCGATGAGATTGTAACCCTGGGCGGAATCTTCGGAAAGATTACAGACGTCAAGGCCGAAACCTTCACAATTGAAATCGCGAACAACACCAGGGTGAAGATAAGCCGGGCCGCAGTAAGTCATAAGGTGCAGTAACATTGATGAAGATCGGGTATATTGACGCCGGGTGCGGAGCGTCCGGCGATATGATTGTCGCCGGTCTGC
>CAZBFL010000005.1:6187-7308 GCA_964491175.1 uncultured bacterium | reverse complement strand
GGGTATATTGACGCCGGGTGCGGAGCGTCCGGCGATATGATTGTCGCCGGTCTGCTGGACGCCGGCCTGCCCATTAACCTCCTCAAAAAGGAACTGAAAAAGGTTCCGCTGGCCGGATATTGCATCTCGGAAAAGGTTGAGGAGCGAAACGACCCGGGTATCGGCCACTCCCGGCCGGCCCGCCGGTTTCTGGTTGAACTCTCCCAAAAAGAGCACGGCCGTTCGCTTCGGACAATCGTTTCTTTAATTAAAAAGAGCGGTTTTGACGCTTCGGATAGGAAAAAAGTCCTGGCGGTCTTTCAACGGCTGGCCGCAGCCGAAACAAAAGTCCACGGCGCGCTCCCGGACCATTTTCACCAGGTCGGCGAAATAGACAGCATTGTCGATATTATTGCCGCTGTGGTCAGTTTACGCCTTCTGGGCGTGGAAAAACTCTACTGCTCCACTCCCAACCTCGGTTCTCCGGCGCCGGCCACATCCCTTATCCTGAAAAACCTTCCGGTCAGGATAGACGCCGACCAGCCGGAATGCACCACTCCTACGGCAGCCGCTCTTCTAACGGAACTGGCTTCCTTTCAACCGGCTCCGCCTTTTAACCTCTTATCCGTTGGTTACGGAGCCGGCAGCCGGAACGAACCCGCGCCCAACATCCTCTCCTTCTTCCTGGGTGAAACCGTTTCGGCCGCAAGAGGGGACCGGGTATTCGTCATAGAGACCAACCTTGACGATATGCCGCCCTTCGCCTACGAAAAGGTATTTCAAAATTTGCAGAAAGCCGGCATCCTGGATTTTATACTAACGCCTGGCTTGATGAAGAAAAACCGGCCCGGACAAAAACTGGAAATCATTACCAAAAGAGAAAATCTTGATAAGGTGCTGGAGGTCCTCTTCCGGGAGACCTCAACTTTCGGAGTAAGAGTGAGAGAAACAGGCCGTGTCGTACTGGAAAGGGAGATAAAGGAAGTGAAGGTGCGCGGCCGCCGGGTAACCGTCAAGGTGGGACGTTGGCGGGGAAAAATCGTTAAGACGAATCCTGAATACGACGATATCAAGCGTATTGCCGACGCAGAAGATTTACCGTTATCGCAGATTATGGATGAAGCCCGGGCCGCGTGCTTGTC
>CAZBFL010000005.1:0-6087 GCA_964491175.1 uncultured bacterium | reverse complement strand
TCGGAAAGGAAACGGTACTTTCCCGGTTCAAGTTTGCCCAGCGTTATATTCCCGATTCTCACCCTTCGCAGAGTCAGGACGTGACGGCCCAAAAACCCGAACATCCTGCGGATTTCTCGTTTTTTGCCTTCTTTCAAAATAACCCGAAGCGTGCTCCTTCCCGTTTCTTTCTTCAAAATAATTACCTCCGAAGCGCTCAGCTGTTCACCCTCGCAGATTACCCCCGTTTTTAAGAGAACGGCGTCTTTATGGCTGACCGGCGGAGCAACGACAATTAGGTATTCTTTCTCCGTTCCGTAACTTGGATGGCTCAACCGCTGGCTGAAATCGCCGTCGTTGGTAAGGATAACCAGGCCTTCGGAATCCCGGTCCAGCCGGCCGACCGGGTAGAGCCGACCCAGGGAACGCGGCACAAGGTCAATTACCTTCTTTTCCGCAAAAGGGTCTTTCAAGGTGCAGGTGAAACCGACCGGCTTATTCACGGCAAGGTAAACAAACTTTTCCGGAACAACCCTTTTGCCGTCGACGCTAACCTTGTCCTTGCCCGCGACTTCCCGGGAAGGAACCAGGACTGTTTTACCGTTCACGCTCACGCGGCCGGCCTTAACCAGTTCCGCGGACTTCCGGCGGGAGGCGGTGCCGCACCGCGCCAGGTAGAGATTGAGTTTCATATCGATTCTTATTATAACCCGATTTGACAAAACTGCGCCTGCCAATCGAAAATGTAGGGGCGGGGTTACATCCCCGCCCAATGTAGCGCGACCCTTCAGGGTCGCCGAAATCAGATGAGACCGAAAAAGAGGTGGGGGCAGCATTTTTTAACCCGGCCGGAGATTGGCGTCCAGGTTATTGAATTCGCCGCCGTCACACCCGCGGATATTGTGGTGGAAATTGGCGCCGGAACCGGCATTCTGACAGAAGAACTGGCAAAAAAAGCGAAGCAAGTAATCGCTTTTGAGATTGACACCGATTTGATTCCCGCTCTCCGGGAGAAATTTTCCGCCGCTCCCAACGTGGAAATCGTAGTGGGCGATTTTCTGAATATCGGTCCGGAACGCCTGGAAAAACTGGAAAATTTCAAAGTGGTGGCCAACATTCCCTATTATCTTACGACACCTCTTATCTTCCTGCTCCTGGGTCTTATTCCCAGAGTAGAGATGATGGTTCTGACCATCCAGCGGGAGGTGGCGGAGCGGCTGGCCGCAAAACCAGACACCAGGGAATACGGGGCGCTCACTCTTTCGGTGGGTATCCTGGCCCGGGTGGAACTGCTTAAAATTATTAAGAAAGGCGCGTTCCGGCCGCCGCCCCGGGTGGAATCAGCGGTGGTAAGGATTTCACCTCACCGAAAACCGCTGCTTGAACCGGCAAAAACTCTGGAATTTTCTAAACTGGTCCATTCGGTTTTCGGCCAGCGCCGGAAGACCATCCTCAACCAACTGGTAAAATACCTGAAGACCGACAAAACCAGAACCAGGTCTATTCTGGCCGAAAGCGGGATTGACCCTCTCCGCCGCCCGGAAACGCTCAGCCTGGAAGAGTATATCCGGCTGTTAAAAAATATAAGTAGAATAACACTACGCCACTCTACCGTTTACGCCTCAAAATGACAGGTTAACCAAAATGTCTTTAATAATGTACGGAACCATTATCAACAGGCAAGAACTTTCTACGATTAAAGCATAAGAAAAATACAGATTAATCAGATCTCCTTTCCGAAAACGCAAGGTCTTGGGAATCCACCGGGGGACTTCGGAAAGATATTTACGGTACGGTTCGCCGTACTCCTTTAGCAAACACGCTTCTTCATAACGAACTACCAGTGAGTAAAGACCGCAGCAATATAAGAACATAATCGGGACAAACCATATTTCTTCTGAAATCATAACTGCACCGAGGCAAATCAGCGTATTCGCAACATAGAGAGGGTTCCTGATAATTGAATAGAGTCCGGTGGTCGTTAAATCCTGCCGTACTTTTATCCGATGGTGAATGTGTTGTTGGGCCAAAATTCTGATTCCGGTTCCCACTAAAATGGTTATAATTCCAATTGGCCAGGCCAATCGGGACTCTGTTTCGTAGAGAGTAGAAAAAAACACCAAGAACAGCGGCGGGGCAAGAAGAACACCTCGGTAACGATAAATCCAGCGCGGAGTTTTCATCATCATAATTTAGCGTAACGCGCGGCGGCACCCAGTTCCTCTTCAATCCGGAGCAACTGATTATACTTTGCCAGCCGTTCCGAACGGGAGAGGGAACCGGTTTTAAGCTGGCCGGCGCCGGTAGCAACCGCCAAATCCGCGATAAAAGTATCCTCGGTCTCCCCGCTGCGGTGGCTGATGACCGAGGTATACCCGGCGTTCCGGGCGGTCTCAATCGTCAGGAGCGTTTCGGTCACCGAACCGATCTGGTTCAGTTTGATGAGGATGGAGTTGGCAACCTTCTTCGCGATGCCTTCTTCCAGCCGTGTCTTGCTCGTGACAAAAATATCGTCGCCTATCAATTGAATCCGGTTGCCCAGGGCGGCCGTCAGTTTTATCCAACCTTCCCAGTCCTCCTCGGCCAGACCGTCTTCAATGGAGATAATCGGGTAGGCGGAAACCAGTTCCTGGTAGTAGGCAATTATCTTGTCCGACCCGACCTTCTTCTTTTCAAACGTATACGCGCCGTCTTCATACAGGGAACTGGCGGCCGTGTCCAATGCCAGGGAGATATCCTTGCCCGGTTTATAGCCGGCCTTCTGAATTGCGGCCAGGATTAACTCTATGCCTTCCCGGTTGTTGTCAACCGTCGGCGCGAAACCGCCTTCGTCGCCGACCGAAGTGGAACAGCCCTTCTCCTTCAGAACTTTCTTCAGGGTCTGAAAGACCTCGGCGGCCATCCGGTACCCTTCGGAGAATGACGAAGCGCCGTTGGGCACTATCATAAACTCCTGGATATCAAGGTTGTTGTCCGCGTGCATACCGCCGTTAATCACGTTCATCAGGGGAACCGGAAGGATATTGGCGCCGGCGCCGCCCAAATAACGGTAAAGCGGCAGGTTGTGACTGGCGGCTGCGGCCCGGGCCAGCGCCATGGAGACCGCCAAAATGCTGTTGGCGCCCAGGTTGCCCTTGTTGGGCGAGCCGTCAAGTTCAATCATCAAATTGTCTATCCCGGCCTGGTCATCCGCTTCTTTGCCGATAATTTTGGGCGCGATTGACAGGTTCACATTCTCAACCGCTTTGGATACGCCCTTGCCGGAAAATCTCTTTCCGCCGTCGCGCAGTTCCACCGCTTCAAACTTGCCGGTGGAAGCGCCGGAAGGAACCGCGGCCCTGCCCCAGAAACCGTTTTCTAAAAAAAGATCCGCTTCCACCGTGGGGTTTCCGCGGCTATCCAGAATCTGTCTCGCTTTCACACCTTTAATCCTGGCCATAAAATCTCCTTTTTTTCTTGTTGTAAATTATTATTATACTCTAAACTGGGCGGGTCCTTCAACAAAAAATCGTTACGACCAAAAAGATTTTCTAACGGTGGAAAAGGAGGCGTAGATTCTTTTATAAAGCGCAAAACGCTCCTCGTAAAAAGCGGTATGCTTCGGTCTGGGCCGGAAGGTCCGGATGGGCCGGGCCCATTTCCTGGACATCTTTGCCGGGTCAAAGAAACCGGCCCCTCCCCCGGCCAGCAGGGCCGCGCCCATGCAGGTTGCCTCGGTAACCCGCATCGTAGTCAGGGGGACACCCAGGATATCGGCCTTGATTTGCATCCATTTTTCACTCTGGCTGCCGCCGCCATGCGCCCTTAATTTCTGCATCTTCAAACCGGCGTTTTCAAGTATGGCGAGGTTCCATTTCATCTCCAGGGTTATCCCTTCCAGGAAAGCGCGCCATATTTCCGAACGGGTCGTGGAAAGCGTCAACCCAAAGAGAACACCGGTGGCCTGCTGGTCAAAGTAAGGGGTGCCGGTAGGACAGAAATGCGGGACAAGAATTAGTTTTGACGGTTTTGAAGAAGCATTTTTGATAATCGCTTCATAAGGGTCACCGCCTCTTTTCATGGCCACCCCGGCCTCTTCCCATGCCAAATTGTCCCGGACCCATTTCAAAACGTTACCGCCATTCAGGCTGAACGCCACGGTCGTATAGGTATCGGGAACTACGTGCGGGTAGGTCGCCAGATTGCATTTCATCAGTTCCGGGTTCAGGACAAGGCGGTCAAAGGCAGGGCAGATGCATTCGGAGGTGCCGATGGAATAACCGGCGTAGCCCGGTTCGGCCGCGCCGACGCCCAGACCGCCGCAGGGCTGGTCGTGACCGGCAACTGCAACCGTTGTTTTTTTGTCCAGGCCGAGTTTTCCGGCAATTTCAGGTTTCAGGGTTCCAAGCGGTTTTCCGCTCGGGATAATATTAGGAAGATGCTTCCCGGACAGACCGGTCTTTTCCAGAATATACGAAGACCATTTTTTGTTCCGGACATCAAAGAGCATTGACCGGCTGGCCAGGGTACAGTCGGTTGCGGTCTCTCCGGTCAGGTGGTAGGCCAGCAAATCGGCACAAAAGAGAAACTTCCAGGTCTTTTTCCAGATATCCGTCCGGTTCTCTTTAAGCCAGAGCAGTTTGAAGATGGAATACATATGGTACGGGGTGTGGCCGGTGGTCCGATAAAGAAAGTCCCGGCCGAGACGTTTAGTCCAGGGGTCAACCAGAGACTGCGCCCGGAAATCAGCGGTGGTCATCGCATTTGAGATAATTTCGCCTTTTTCGGAAACCGCGGTAAACGACTCGCCGCAGGAGGCAATTCCGATGGCGGCAACCGGGTCTTTTTGTCGTGCAGCAAGGGCTGTTTTCCGGATGACTCCAAACGCAGACTCGATGACCTTGCGGGAATCTACCTCGGCAAAACCGGCCGAAGGAAAGAGGGTCGGGTATTCCTGATAAGCCCGCCCCAAAAGGTTCCCCGATTGGTCAAAAACTACGGCCTTAACCCCTCCCTGCCCGATATCCACACCCATTAAACTCATTTATTGTTTGCCCTCCTCTTTCTCTGCATTTTTGTTCAGACGCTGGTAGGCGTTCCAGAGGCTCTCGAAATCATGATAGGCTTTCGGATGGTCAATCTTAACAAAATCCACCTCCGGTTTGCCGTTTTCAATCTTAACCATCAAAAAGTGGTAAAAACCGCCGGCGTTTTCGGAAAAATAGAGCAGGGGCGCTCCGCCGCCGCCGCTGATATATTCAGTGATGCCGTCCTGCCGGTTGATGCCGAAACGGTGTTCGTGCCCGGCAAAAATATATTTGACTTTATTATGCCGCAAAACCTGTTTTAGTTCTTCGGCATCCCCCAAAAAGTAAGGGTGGCTCACCCCCGGGTAAGGGGGGCGGTGGATAAAGATAAATACGGACTGTCCGGAATTATCCTTAAGGTCTTCTTCCAGCCAGGTTAACTGCGTTTTACCCAAACCACTGGAAATGCCGGCGTTCTCTTCGCTGCTTAAAACCACAAAGTGGCAACCTTTATGGTCAAAAGAATAATAGCGCCGGGGAGAAATAATCTCCCGGTACACCGGATAGCAGTCTTTGGAAGGCAGGTCGTGATTTCCCGGAACTTCGTAAAGAGGCATGGTAAGCGCAGTCGTCTTCTGTTTATGAATTAAAAATTGCTTCCTTAAAACTTCCGGGTCGGTGGAACCGCAAACTTTGTCGCCCAGGTGAATCAGGAAATCGGGTTTGAGTTCGTTTACTTCCTTGATTATTTTATCAAAGACGGGAGAGACGGGTTCGGCATCGGTTACCCCCTGCGTGTCACCAACCACCGCAAAGTACCAGGTTTCGGCGGAGAGGGGTACGATGAAAAACAAATAAAGAAATAAGGTAAATAAAATTTTTTTCATATAAATCACGGGCGCGGATGGTACTTTGTGTGTATCTCTTTGAGCCGGCTGCGGTCCAGGTGCGTATAAATCTGGGTGGTGGCCAGGCTCTGGTGGCCTAACAGTTCCTGCACGATGCGGATTGAGGCGCCGGCCTCCAGCAGGTGCGTGGCAAAAGAATGGCGCAGGATGTGGGGGTAGATATTTTTTGACAAACCGGCTGACAGGGCCGCCTT
>CAZBFL010000004.1:0-15804 GCA_964491175.1 uncultured bacterium | reverse complement strand
TGGTCAAAGTGGTCTTGCCGTGGTCAACGTGACCGACGGTGCCGATATTTACGTGAGGCTTTCCGCCGCGTTCAAACTTTTCCTTGGCCATAAATTACCTCCGATTGTACATACGGTAAACGGTAAATTGTGAATGGTGAACGGCAACTGCGTCAATGCTTGAATTTTTTTCCATTTACTGTTTACGATTCACCGTTCACTGCTTTTCACGAGCCCACGACCGGAATCGAACCGGTGACCTCATGCTTACCATGCATGTGCTCTACCGACTGAGCTACATGGGCATAAAGTGTTAGAGAAAAACACATATTATAAATCAGATTTTAAATTTGGTCAAGTTTTAGGGGGTGTAACCCCCTTTAAGCAGGTCTTTTTCCAAATTTATCAGGTCCTGAGGCAGCGGCGCATTAAAAGAAAGGGCGCTTTCCCGGTGCGGATGACGGAAGGAAAGTCCGGCGGCGTGCAGGGCCTGCCGCCCGACCAGCCGGTCAAGCGGACCCGCCTTCCCGTAACGCTTATCTCCGATAATCGGAAATCCTAAAAAATCAAGAACGACGCGAATCTGGTGCGTCCGTCCGGTCCTGGGGTAAACCTCCACTAGGGAAGCGGCCGGGTAAAGTTTTTTAACTTTTATCAAAGTCTGACTTTCTCTACCGTCCTGAAAAGCAACGCCGATCCGCATCCAGTCGCCCCTTTTATGACCCAGAGGAAGGGCGATTTCCTGTTCCGGCCAGGGGATGACACCCTTTACAAACGCCAGATATTTCTTCTTTACGCGCCGGAAACGAAATTCATCGCTCAAAAACCGGTGGCTGTAATCATTCTTGGCCACCACCATCAAACCGCTGGTCTCCTTGTCCAGGCGGTGTACGATACCGGGCCGCAAAGCGCCGGCGATCGCTGAAAGGTCTTTCAGACAATAAAGCAGGGCGTTAACCACTGTTCCGGAAGTAACCCGGCCGTGCGGATGGCAAACCAGGCCGGCCGGCTTGTTGATTACAACCAGGTCTTCATCCTGATAAATGATTTCTAAAGAAATTTCTTCCGGGGCAAGAGTTGATTTAACCGGAGACGGCCAGTCAATCCGGATAGGTTCCTTTTCGTCAACCGGCTGATTTTTCCGAACCGGGCGGCCTGCGGCCGTAACCCGTCCCTCTTCAATTAATTTCTGGATGTACTGCCTTGAAACCCGATATTTTTCGCTGAGAAACTTGTCCAACCGGCGTTGTTCGCCGTTGCGAGGCGTTGTTTGCCGTGGCAACCCCATAAAAAGTTTAATTCCAAAAAATATTTATTTCTTCCGACTGGCCGCTTCCTGAATCAGTTTCAAACCGATTACGTTGCGCTGAATCTGGCTTGTACCCTCGTAGATTTGGGTAATTTTGGCGTCGCGCATCATCTTTTCCACCGGGTAATCTTTCATATAACCGTAACCGCCGAAAATCTGCACTGCGTCCGTCGTAACCTTCATCGCCGCTTCAGAAGCCATCAATTTACACATCGACGATTCCTTGCTGGTATCTTTGGCGCCGGCATCGTACATCTTGCTGGTGGCGTAAATCAGAGCGCGGGCCGCTTCAATCTGGGTCGCCATGTCGGCCAGCATATGCTGTACGGCCTGAAAAGAAGCGATCGGTTTGCCGAACTGAACCCGGGTCCGCACATAGGCAACCGCCTCGTCCAAAGCGCCCTGGGCAATCCCCAGGGCCTGGGCCGCTACGCCGGGCCGCGACGCATCAAATGTCTTCATCGTAACAATGAAACCCATCCCTTCTTTTCCCAGCATGCTGGACGCGGGCACGCGGCAGTCCTGAAAAACAAGTTCCCGGGTGGCCGAAGCCCGGATGCCGAGTTTCTTCTCTTTTTTTCCAAAAGTGAAACCCGGCGTGTCTTTGCGGACGATAAAAGCGCTGGCGCCCCGGGCGCCCTTGGCTTTGTTGGTCATCGCAATCACCGTATAAACTTCCGCCTCCCCGCCGTTGGTAATCCACTGTTTGGTTCCGTTGAGGATATAGGAATCGCCGTCTTTAACCGCCGTGGTCTCGATACCGGAAGCGTCGCTCCCGGCATTTGCCTCGGTTATGGCAAAAGCGGCCAGCCATTCACCTTTGGCAATCCGCGGCAGATAGGTTTTTTTCTGTTCCTCGCTGCCGAAAAGGATAATCGGAAAGGTGCCTAATCCGGTTCCGGCCAGCGCCAGGGTGATACCGCCGCAGAAACGGGAAAGTTCTTCGATGGCAACGGAAAGCTCCATAATTCCGTATCCCATCCCGCCGTATTCCTGGGGTATAAAAATACCCATTAAATCACTTTCGGCGAAAACTTTTACCACTTCCCAGGGAAACTCTTCCGTTTCGTCATAATGAGCGCGCACCGGTTTAATCTTCTCTTCGCCGATCTGCCGGCACAGGTCACGAATCATCTTCTGTTCTTCGGTTAAAAGATAGTCCATAATTCCCTTTAAAATAATTGTAGGGGCTCGATTCATCGAGCCCGCGGGCGCCATGAATGGCGCCCCTACATTTTCCTAATCACCAAACAGGCGTTGTGGCCTCCGAACCCGAAAGAGTTGGAAAGCGCGGCCTTTACCGCAACCGGCCTGGCCTTGTTGGGAACGTAATCCAAGCCGCACTCCGGGTCAGGGTTTTCGTAGTTGATGGTCGGCGGCGCAATCCCGTCTCTCATGGCCAGACAACAGAAAGCCAGTTCTACGGCGCCGGCCGCACCCAGCATATGACCGGTCATCGACTTGGTGGAACTCGTTGGAATTTGATCCGCCTTCTCCTCGAAAACTTTTTTAATCGCTCTGGTTTCAACCAGATCGTTCCAGGTGGTGGATGTGCCGTGAGCGTTGATATAATCAATCTCTCCGGACGCCAGACCGGCGTCTTCCAGAGCCGCCTCCATCGCCAGGGCCATGCCAACCCCTTCCGGGTCAGGCGCAGTGACGTGATAAGCGTCAGCGCTGGCGCCGTAACCGGCCAGTTCCGCGTATATTTTCGCTCCGCGCTTAACCGCGCGCTCCATCTCTTCCAGCACTAAAATTCCGGCGCCTTCCGCCATCACAAAACCGTCCCGCTCCTTATCGAAAGGCCGGCTGGCCTTCTCCGGCTCGTCGTTGCGCGTGGAGAGCGCTTTCATGCTGCAAAATCCGGCCAGCCCCAACGGGGTAATGCAGGATTCGGTTCCGCCGGCAATCACCAAATCAACCTCGCCGTGCTGAATGGACCGCGCCGATACGCCGATAGCGTGGGCGCCGGAGGCGCAGGCGGACACGGTGGCGAAATTAGGACCTTTAAAATTAAAGAACATCGCTACGCGGCCGGCCGCAATATCCGGGATAAGCATGGGAATGAGAAATGGTGAAACCCGGTTTGGGCCTGACTTGAGCAGATTGGCGTGTTCCGTTTCAATCACCCGCAACCCGCCAATTCCGGAACCGATAATCACGCCGCATCTGCAGGCCTGCATAGAATCCGGCGCCAGACCGGCGTCTTTCGCCGCTTCTTGGGCAGCCGCCAGCGCATACTGGACAAAACGGTCCAGGCGCCGCGTCTCTTTTTTATCCAGAAAATCAGGCGCAGTGAAATCCTTTACTTCCCCGGCTATTCGCGAATCAAAAGCCGCGGGGTCGAAATTAGCAATGGCGGCAATACCGCTTTTGCCTGCTTTGAGAGCCTCCCAGGCCGCCGCGGAACCACAGCCCACCGGAGTTATTAAACCAAGGCCGGTAATAACCACCCTTCGTTTTGCGTTCATTGAATTTAAAAAATCGTAGGGGTCGGATTTACTGCGTCCGCCGAAACTTTGGTGAAGGAGGGTCCGACCCGAAAAACTCGGGCTCGATGAATCGAGCCCCTACATTTGAGGACTACATCACCTTAAAATCAGGCCTTCTTCTCCGCGATGTAATTGATGGCGTCTCCGACGGAAAGAATCTTCTCCGCAGCCTCGTCCGGTATTTCCAAGCCGAACTTCTCTTCAAAAGCCATCACCAATTCCACGGTGTCCAGACTGTCAGCGCCCAGGTCATCCACAAAAGACGCCTTGTCGTTAACCTCTCCGGCGTCAACGCCTAACTGTTCCACCACAACTTCCTTTACGATTTTTTCAACTTCGCTTCTTTCCATAAATCCCCTCCGTGAATGTACGAACTAACCAGTGTGCGGCAAATATATAATTATATTACATAGCAAAACCGCCGTCAACCCTTATTACCTCGCCGGTAATGTAGCCGGAAAGGGCTGAGGAGAGAAACAGGGCCGATTTTGCCACATCTTCCGGCGTACCCAACGCGGACATCGGTATCTGCCTCTGTATTTCATTCTTCTGTTCCGGGGTAAGTTTATCGGTCATGGCCGTCTGAATGTAGCCGGGCGCCAGAGCGTTAACGCGCACTCCGAAACGAGCCAGTTCCCGGGCCGAAGACTTGGTCAGACCGATCAAACCGGCCTTGGAAGCGCCGTAGTTCGCCTGACCCGCGTTGCCGCGCAGTCCGATTACGGAAGCGATGTTAATAATACAGCCGGACCCTTTCTTCGCCATCATCTTTCCGATAATTTTGGTGCAGTTAAACGGACCGAAGAGATTTACCTTTAAAACCAGGTCCCATTCTTCAGGTTTCATCCGGAAGATGATATTGTCCCGGGTGACACCGGCGTTGTTGACCAGGATGTCAATTCGGCCCATCTCCGCCTCGGCTTCCCGGCCGGCCTGTTCCACTCCGGCCAGGTCGGTAATATCAATCGCGGCGCCGATAACCTTGCGGCCGGCTGCCGTTATCTCCGATTTCAGACTATCCACCGGCGCCATATCCCAGAGGATAAGGTCGGCGCCTTCCGAGGCAAAGAGACGGGCGATGGACGCGCCGATACCGCCGGCCGCCCCGGTTATTAAAGCAGTTTTATCTTTTAACAGCATTTAGCCTCCTTCGGCCGCGTCCGGGACGATGCGCTTCAGCAACCCGGACAGAACCTGTCCGGGTTCCGCTTCCAGAAAAGAATCCGGTTTCTCTTCCCGCCAGATATTTTCTACCGTCTGCCTCCAGAGAACCGGCGAAGTAATCTGTTCTGCCATAAGACGTTTGATTTCATCCGGACCGGAAAGCCGCCTCCCGGTCACGTTCGCATAGACCGGAAAAACCGGCGGCTGAAAAGAATAACCGGAGACGGCTGCTTCAAACTCCTTCCGCGCCGAATCCATCAGCGGGGAATGAAACGCGCCGGAGACCTTAAGCGGAATTACTTTACATGGATACTTTTGCGTTAATACCCGCCGGACCTGTTCAACCGCTTCCTTTTCTCCGGAAATAACCACCTGGCCCGGCGCATTGTAATTGGCCGGCCAGACGTTACCGGCTTCCGCGCAGGCGGCCGCAACTTTTTCGTCGTCAAGACCCAGGACCGCCGCCATCATTCCCGGCCGTTCCCTGGTCGCCCGGGCCATCAATTCGGCACGGCGGTTCACTAAAAGCAGGCCTTCCGGAAAAGAAAAAACGCCGGCCGCGGTCAAAGCGGTATATTCTCCCAAACTGTGCCCGGCGGCTGCCGCCGGCAGTTCCTTTCCTTCCTTCCAGTTCAGGAAATAAGCGAAACTGCTCAGGTATATGGCCGGCTGGCTGTTCTCGGTCTGAGTCAAAACTTCTTCCGGCCCTTCAAAGATAATACGGGAAAAGTCCCGGCCCAAAACTTCGTTCGCCTGGCGGTAAAGATGCTGGATAGCCGGAGAGGCCTGATATAATTCCCGGCCCATGCCTACCTTCTGGCTGCCCTGCCCCGGAAAAAGAAAAACGGTCTTCATAAAGAACGCAAATAGTAGATGGTAGCGACAATCATACCCAGCAACGCCATCAGGTTAAGATTCAGAGCCGCGCCGAAAGTTATCTTCGCCAGGATAAGGTCAAACTCGGCCGGGCCGAAGAAAGGCGCCGCGGTAACGGTAAAAAACTGCCGGGCAAATGAATCGGCCGGGAGCAGCAACCCGATTATCTCGCCGACGGCGCTTCCGATTATGGCGGAAACGAGCAAAAACCCCAGAAAAAACCAGAATCCTCTTTTCATATTTTATTTTTCGGTGTCGGAACTGTTGGTAAATTCCACCAGGGAGTTTAATTTCGCAAGCGCCCGGCCGGATTCAATCACTTCCACGGCATAGGCGATGCCTTCCTGCCAGCCGTCTGCCTTGCCGGAAGCCATAAAAGCGGCGCCGGCATTCAAAACGACCATATCCCGCGGGGCGCCTTCCTTCCCTTTTAAAATAGAAAGGATAATTCCGGCGTTCTCCTCTGCGGTCCCGCCCCGGATGTCCGACAGGGAAGCCCGTTGCATCTTGAAATCTTCCGGCTGAATCCGGTAATTGATAACGCGGCCGTCCTTCACCTGCGAAACAAAGGTTGCGCCCACGATGCTGATTTCATCAAAACTGCCTTCGCCGAAAACCACCAGGGCGCTCCGGCTGCCGAGATTAAGCAGAACGTTTGCTATCTTCTCGGTCAGATTTACGTCGTAAACGCCTAATACCTGGACGTTGGCGCCGGCCGGGTTGGTAAGCGGACCCAGCAGGTTGAAGATAGTCCGGATACCCATCTGGGTGCGCACCGGAAGCGCATATTTCATAGCGCTGTGATACAACGGAGCATAGAAGAAGCCGATGCCTACCTTTTCCACGCAGGACTTCACTCTTTCCGGAGTAATATCGATATTCACGCCCAGACTGCGGACCACGTCGGCGCTGCCGCAGCGGCTGGATACCGACCGGTTGCCGTGTTTCGCCACCAGGCAGCCGCCGCCGGCCACTACCAGGGCGGTAGCCGTGGAAACGTTAAACGTATTGGTGCCGTCCCCGCCGGTTCCGCAGGTATCGATAATCGTCTCCCGGTCAAAAGTAATGTCATCCCGGTCAAGGTCTATTATTTCTTTGTTTATTTCAATCCGCAGGGCTTTCGCCCGCATCACCCGGGCGCAGCCGGTAATCTCCGGGACCGTCTCGCCCTTCAGCCGCAAACCCATCAGGAAAGCGGCCATCTGGGCTTCGGTCGCCCGGCCCTCCATAATTTCGGTCATCGCCCGTCCGGCTTCCTGCTCGGACAGGTCTTCCATCTTAACCAACTTCGCAATTATCTCTTTCATAAACGACCCCTGAATTCTTTAATCGTCTTTCTCAATATCTCCGCCTGCTTTTCCGCTTCGGCCGGGTCCCAGTAGTTGGTCTTAAATTGAAGCATTCTCTTCTGCAGGTACTCAGCGTTGGGGCACAGCCCGGCGGCATACTTTTGCCGCACACCCGGGTAGTTCTGAACTTCATTCTGGAAATACGGTTCCTGATAAGTCAGTTTCCAGGCCGCGTAAATTCCGTCGCCGCCGTTCCCGGTGAAAAGGTCGCGGAACCGATACCATCGTTCTTCCGGATTCTCAACATCCAGGATTACGCTGTAAGACCAATAGGAATTGACAGACCCTTCAGGGAGATGCTGCGGAACAAGCCAGGGAATACCCTTAATTACCCTGTTAAATATCTCTGCGGATTTAACTCTTGCCCCGACCAATTCTTTCGCCCTTTCCAGTTGGCCGAGGGCGACCGCGGCCTGAAGTTCGGAGATGCGGTAATTGAATCCGGGACAGACGTGCCGGGAAAAGTTCGGGTCCTGAATATCACTCCTGGCAATCCGCCCCTTCCTGGCCCCGATGCTTCCGTAGCCGAGGCCGGCAAACTTGCGGGCCTTGTCCGCCAGTTCTTCGCTGTCGGTGACCAGCATCCCGCCTTCTCCGCAGGTCAGGTGCTTTGAGGCCTGGAAACTGAAGCTGGCGAAATCCCCAAACTCTCCGACCAACTTATTTTTATACTTGGAGAAAAAAGATTCCGCATTATCTTCAATCAAATAAATTCCCTTTTCCCGGCAGATTTTCAGAATTTGGTCGTAATCAGGGGCAAGGCCGTAGAGGGAGACCGCGATAACGGCGCGGGTCTTTTCGGTGATATTGGCCAGGATTGAATCCGGGGAAATGTTAAAGGTCTTTCTGTCCACGTCGGCGAAGACCGGAATGGAACCGTTGTGGAGCACCGCCAGAGCCGGGCTGGACATAGTCAGGGGCGGCACGATGACCTCGTCACCGGGCTTTACGCCTAAAGCCGCCAGGGCGGCATGCATGGTGGCGGTGCCGTTGACAAGAGAAACAGCAAATTCACGGTGAAATGTCTCCGCAAATTTTGTTTCCAGACGTGCGGTAAAAAGATTGTTTTTGGAAGTCTGAAATTGATTGTCCAAAACTTCCAAAACGTATTTTTTTTCCAACCCGGAGATTCTTTCGCAAGTCATATTATGATATAATAACATACTTATGAAGAAGATTGGAATTGGGCTGATCGGTTTCGGCACAATCGGAGCCGGGGTCGCCAGGATGCTTCTGGAGCGGAAAGACCTCCTGGCCGAACGGGCCGGATTTATCCCGGAACTCGTTTCGGTCTGCGACTGTGACTTGAAACGGCCCCGTCCCGTTTCTTTGCCCGGCGGCATCTTAACCGAAGACGCCAAAAAGGTTATTGATAATCCGGATGTCCGAATAGCGGTGGAACTGGTCGGCGGTATTGAACCGGCCGGCTCTTTCCTCCTGGAGGCGCTCAAAAACGGAAAATCGGTGGTAACCGCCAACAAAGCCCTCCTGGCCGAAAAAGGCGACTGTCTCTTTTCAGCCGCAGAAGAATCAAAATGCCATATCGGATTTGAGGCCTCGGTCGGCGGCTCCATCCCGATAATCAAAACTTTAAGGGAAAGTTTTATCGCCAACAATATAACCTCTATTTACGGAATATTGAACGGCACCACCAACTATATCCTTACCCGGATGTGTGAAGACCGGATTTCTCTGGTAAAAGCGCTCAAGTCCGCCCAGGACGCCGGTTTCGCGGAAAAAGACCCGTCGCTTGACCTCTCCGGCACCGACTCATCTCATAAACTCTCGGTCCTGGCTACCCTGGTCACCGGCAAATTTTTTCCGGCTTCCGGCATCCAGACCGAAGGAATTTCCGGAATTACTCCGGAGGATTTGGAAGATGCGGAAGAATTAGGGTACAGGATTAAACTGTTGTCGATATTAAGAATATCCCCCTCACCTCGCCTCTCCCCATCGGGGAGAGGAATGGAAATAAACCTGGCGACTTACCCGGCGCTTATTCCTAACCGACATATCTTGAGTTCTGTCCGGGAAGTTTATAACGCCATTTTTCTCACCGGAGACCTGATCGGCGAAAGTTTGCTCTTCGGAAAAGGCGCCGGTATGGACCCGACCGCCAGCAGCGTCATCAGCGATATCATCAGTATCGGCAAAAACATTCTCTGCGGAGCAAAACCATCGCCCTTACCGGTAAAACCTGAAAAAGAACTGCAGGTGCAGTCTGATTTTGAAAGCCGTTACTATTTTCGTTTCTCCGCTCTGGACCAACCGGGGGTACTGGCCCAAATTGCGGAAATTCTGGGCAAACATAATATCAGTATCGCTTCCTGTATCCAAAAAGAAGAGAGCCCGAAAAAAGCGGTCCCGGTAGTGGTGCTGACACACAGGGCAAACGAATCTGCGGTCAAAGCGGCAATTTCGGAAATAGACCGTCTGCCGGCGATTAAGGCGAAGACAGTACTGTTGAGATTGGCGTTTGACGGATAAATTATGGAAATAAGCAAATACAAAGGAGTTATTGAGCGTTACCGCGATTACCTGCCGGTGAGTCCAAGCACCCCGGTTATTTCCCTTCTGGAAGGCAATACCCCGCTCATCCCATCCGTTTCTTTGGGCAAGAAACTGGGATTGCGGCTCTATTTCAAGTTTGAAGGCCTTAATCCGACCGGTTCTTTCAAGGACCGGGGCATGACGCTGGCGGTGTCCAGGGCGGTTGAATCCGGAAACACGGCCGTAATCTGCGCCTCCACCGGCAATACCTCTGCTTCGGCTGCGGCTTATGCGGCCAGGGCCGGCATCAAAGCCCTGGTTCTGATTCCGGAAGGCAAGATTGCCCTGGGCAAACTGGCGCAGGCCCTGATTCACAATGCCCGGGTGGTTCAAATCAAGGGAAATTTTGATACCGCGCTTCAACTGGTGAGAGATATGTGTGAAAAATATCAAATTGCCCTGGTTAACTCCGTCAACCCCTACCGGGTCGAGGGTCAGAAGACTGCGGCTTTTGAGATTATCGACAGTCTCGGAGAAGCGCCTGAGTATCAGGTCATGCCGGTGGGTAATGCCGGAAATATCACCGCCTATTGGAAAGGATATAAGGAATATTACCAGAAAAAGAAGACGGTTCGTTTACCCCGGATGCTCGGTTTCCAGGCGGAAGGAGCCGCTCCCATCGTTCTGGACCGGCCGATACCGAACCCGGAAACGATCGCCACAGCCATCCGCATCGGCAACCCTGCCTCCTGGCAATCCGCAGTTGCGGCCCGGGATGAATCCGGCGGCCTGATTGATGCGGTGAGCGACAAAGAGATAACCGAGGCCTCAAAGCAACTGGCCGGAGAGGAAGGTGTTTTTGCGGAACCGGCTTCGGCTGCATCAATCGCCGGACTGTTAAAACTCGGTCAGGCCGGATATTTTACCGGGGAAGTCCTGGTAGTTGCCATCCTTACCGGTCACGGCTTGAAAGACCCCCAATTTGCCATCAGCGAGTGCCGCTTGCCGGAGCCAATCGCACCGGACCTGCGCACAGTCGCAGCAGCCTGCAAATTGTAACTGGCGTAATTAAAAGAACATCTAATAAAAATGGCGACCCTAAAAGGGTCGCGCTACATTTTTTGTAGGGGCGCGATTCATCGCGCCCGCGGGTCGGATGAATCCGACCCCTACGTTTTTTGATAATTCTACAGGAGATCACAATGGCTAAAGAAAAGATTATCGGGATTGACCTGGGCACCAGCAACTCGGCTGCAGCCGTTTACGAATCCGGCCGCGCCTCCATCATCCCCAGCGCCGAAGGGCCGACCCTTTCCGGCAAAGCATTCCCGTCGTACGTGGCCTTCACCAAAGACGGTCAGGTTTTGGTGGGAGAACCGGCGCGGCGCCAGGCGGTCGCCAATACGGAAGGCACGATTCTGGGCGCCAAGCGGAAGATGGGCACTGATTTTAAATACAGCATCCACGGCAAGGAATACACGCCGCAGCAAATTTCCGCTTTCATCCTCTCCAAGATAAAGAAGGACAGCGAGGCATTTCTGGGAACCGAAGTTAAGAAAGCGGTCATCACGGTACCGGCCTACTTTAACGACAACCAGCGCCAGGCGACCAAAGACGCCGGCACCATCGCCGGACTGGAAGTGGTTCGGCTCATCAATGAACCGACCGCAGCCGCTTTTGCCTACGGGCTGGAAAAGATTGAACAGGAACTGAAAGTCATGGTCTTTGACCTGGGCGCCGGTACCCTTGACGTCACGATCATGGACCTGCATAAAGGCGTCGGCAAAGTAATCTCCACCAGCGGTGACACCCAGTTGGGCGGGCTCGACATGGACAAACTGATTATTGACTATATCGCCGCCGAGTTCAAGAAGGAATCCGGCCTTGATGTCAGAAACGACAAGATGGCGATGCAGCGCATCCAGGAAGCGGCCGAAAAAGCCAAGATTGAACTTTCCACCATCCTGGCTACCGATATTAACCTTCCTTACATCACCGCGGACAGTTCCGGTCCAAAACACCTGACGATGTCCATCCGTCGGTCCAAACTGGAAGATTTAATCCGGCCGATTATGGACCGCTGCAAGGGACCGCTGAAACAGGCGTTGTCCGACGCCAAACTGGAACCCAAGGCGATAGACAGAATTATCATGGTCGGCGGACCCACCCGAATGCCGATAGTCCAGGCCTTCCTGGAAGATTACATCGGCCGCAAGGCGGAAGGCGGGGTTGACCCGATGGAATGCGTGGCGCTCGGCGCCGCCATTCAGGGCGGAATCCTGGCCGGAGACCTGCAGGACAAAGAATTACTCCTCCTGGACGTGACACCGCTTTCCCTGGGGATTGAAACGCTGGGCGCGGTATCCACCAAACTGATTGAGCGCAACACCACCATACCGACCCGCAAATCCCAGATATTTTCCACGGCCGCCGACGGCCAGACCGCGGTTGACATTCACGTGCTGCAGGGCGAACGGGCGATGGCCGCCGACAACGTCTCGCTGGGCAGTTTCCAGTTGACCGGCATACCGGCAGCGCCCCGCGGAATGCCGCAGATTGAGGTGACCTTTGACATCGACGCCAACGGCATCTTAAACGTCTCGGCCAAGGATAAGGGCACCGGCAAGGAACAATCCATCAAGATTACCGCTTCCACCAAGCTTTCCAAGGATGAAATTGAAAAGATGGTCAACCAGTCCGAACAGTTCGCGGAGGCGGACCGGAAGAAAAAAGAGGTGGTTGAAACAGCCAACCAGGCGGATACTCTCGTCTATACCACGGAAAAGACGCTCAAGGAACACGGTTCCAAACTGCCGGAAGACGAACGCAAGAAGATCGAGGAACAGATCGCCGCGTTAAAAAAAGAACTGGAATCGCCCAGCAAAACGGTCGAATCTCTTAAGGCCGCCATGGAATCGCTGAACCAGGCCGCTTACAAACTGGCCGAGATTATCTACAAGCAGTCACAGGCGCAGGGTCGGCAGGCCGGTCCGGGCGCGGAAGGCGCCGGTCCGGGTCAGGCCGGTCCGGAAACCGGAGAAGGCGGCGGGCCGGAAGAAAAGAAAGAAGGCGAAGGCCCGGTCATAGACGCGGAATTTAAAGAAGAGTAAAATTGTCATTGCGAGCCCTTTGGTGGGACAGGCGTCCCGCCAAAATGCAGTGGGACAGGCGTCCCGCCTGTCTGTATTCAGTATTCAGGGCGTGGCAATCTCATCAGATAAAAAACCCCGCGGAACTTTTATTCCGCGGGGTTTTTTATTGTCTGTCCTGTTGACGCAAAACTGCGGATTAACATATAATAATGGCTGCAATGGAAGAAAAAAAGATACGTTACCTGGCTCACCTTGCCCGGATTCAACTGAGCGAGGAAGAGGTCCGCAATCTCAATAAAGACCTCTCCCAACTTCTGGATTACGTCGAACAATTAAAATCGCTGGAAACCGGCGAAGTCGAGCCGACCAACGCCGTGCTTCCGGTTTACAACCGGTTTCGCAAAGACAAGGTAACGCCTTCGCTGCCGGTTGAGCGTACGCTGGCGAACGCGCCGGAGCGGATGGGCGATTTTTTCCGTGTCCCCCGCGTCATTACGGAAAGAAAGTCAAACGAGTAACTGAGGTTGCCGCGCCCTGACTGCAGACAGGCGGGACGCCTGTCCCACCAAAGGGCTCGCAATGACAAACATTTATGTCGGAAGAACTGATGCCCTGGCAGAAGGTGCAATTGGCGCGCGAACCGAACCGGCCGCATACCAGGGATTATATTGATAATTTAATCGTTGATTTCGTGGAATTGCGCGGGGACCGTTCTTTTGCGGATGACCCGGCTCTGGTCGGCGGAATCGGAAAGTTCAACGGGGACACGGTTGTCATCTTTGGACATCAAAAAGGCCGGGAAACAAAAGAAAATATCCGGCTCAATTTCGGGATGGCCCATCCGGAAGGATACCAGAAAGCCAGACGACTGATGAAACTGGGCGAAAAATTCCGCTTTCCAGTAATCAGCCTGGTGGATACTCCCGGCGCCCATCCGGGAATGGAAGCGGAGGAAAGAAACCAGGCGGCCGCCATCGCGCAGAACCTGATGGCGATGTCCACCATGCGCACGCCCATCATTACGGTAATACTCGGTGAAGGCGGAAGCGGCGGAGCGCTCGGCATCGCCCTGTCTGACCGGGTCCTGATGCTGGAAAACAGCATCTATTCGGTAATCTCCCCGGAGGGTTGCGCAGCCATTCTCTGGAAGAAACAGGAAGCAAAAGAAGAAGCGGCCCAGGCCCTGAAACTGACCGCTCCGGACCTTCTGGGGTTCAAAATTATAGACGAAATCATCCCGGAACCGCCCGGCGGCGCCCATCTTGACCCGAAAACCACCGTGGAAAAAGTGGGCCAGGCGCTTAAAAATAACCTGGAACAGTTAAAGGGTCTGTCGCTGGAACAGTTATTGAACCAGCGGTACGAAAAATATCGCCGCATCGGAGTTTTTAATGAATAAAAATATGAAAATGCAAAACAAAGGGAAAAAACTGGTAATCGGACTGCCTAAAGGGAGCCTGGAAGAAACGACCAAGCGGCTTTTCCAGAAAGCCGGCATCAACCTTTACGGTAAATCCCGTTCATATTATCTGGTATCCGACGATAAAGAACTGGAGATAATGTTAATTCGGGCCCAGGAAATACCCGGCTACATCGAGAGCGGCAGCCTTGACCTGGGCCTCACCGGCAAAGACTGGATTCTGGAGACCGGCGCCCGGGTGAGGGAAGTGGCGGAACTTTCCTACGCTAAAAGCGGGCTCGGGGCTGTCCAGCTGGTTCTGGCGGTGCCGGAGGAATCCGGAATTAAAAGCGTGAAAGATTTAGAGGGAAAGCGCATCGCCACCGAACTGGTCCGGGTCACCCGGGATTACCTCAGGCGAAAAGGCGTCAAGGCAGACGTGGAATTTTCCTGGGGCGCCACGGAAATTAAGGCGGGCAAGTTATGCGACGCGATTGCGGAACTGACCGAATCGGGCGCAACCATCCGGGCGCACAACTTGAAGATAATAGACACGATATTAACTTCAACCACCCGGCTGATAGCAAACCCGAAAGCCCTGACCGATCCCTGGAAAAAGAAGAAGGTTGAGTATGTGAGTCTCCTGCTCCGGGCGGCCTTGAACGCGGAAGAACTGGTCGGCCTCAAATTGAACGCGAGCGAAGCAAACCTGAAGAAAATATTCGGCGTACTGCCGGCGCTCAAAAGGCCGACTATCTCCAAACTTACGGAACCGGGCTGGTGCGCGCTGGAAGTCATTTGCAAGCGCGACGAAGTAACATCGCTAATACCGAAACTAAAAAGGGCCGGCGCGGAAGGTATCGTGGAGTACCCGTTAAACCGCGTCGTCTTTTAATTGATACAAGATGTCACCCTGAGCAGTTGTTGCGAAGGGTCTCATCCTATCGAGATTCTTCGCTTACGCTCAGAATGACATTTAGAAGAAAATGGAGGTTAAATGCCTTGCGGAAAAAAACGTAAACGCGCGAAGATGGCAAAGCACAAAAGAAAAAAGCGCCTTCGCCGGGACCGACATAAAAAGAAAAAATATTAAGGTTTTGTCAGGGGCTGCGAAATAATGATGGCAAAAATTCCCTGCCGGCTTTTGTTCCTGGTCAGCCTGGCGTTCTTTTTTCTATTATGCCGGGCGCAAATATCGGGAGAGGACTCTTATTCTGCTTACCTGAAGGGTGTAACTGCCGCCAGAGAAGGTGATTTTGCCCTGGCGGAGTCATACCTGAAAGACGCGAGCCGGCTTGCTCCAACGAGCAGCGAGGTCTGGGGCGAATTGGCCAGGGTTTATCTCCAGGAAAGCAAATTTGAAGAAGCGGTTTCCGCCTACAACCGGGCGGCATCCCTCAATCCGGAAAACAAAGAAAATTACTACGGGCTTGGACTTACCTACCTGCGCCTGAAGAAAGATGCGCTGGCCCGGGCCCAGTACGAAAAAATCATCAAACGTTTCCCGGAAGAAAAGGAGGCCTATCTCCTCCTGGCCGACCTTTATACCAGTACCGGCAACCGCAGCGCGGCCCTGAATACCTACCGGAAAATCCTTAAATTTCTACCCGACAATCCGCTTATCCTTTATAACTACGCGGTCCTTCTGGCGCAG
>CAZBFL010000003.1:17263-18854 GCA_964491175.1 uncultured bacterium | reverse complement strand
GTCCCCTTCGAAAAAAGAAAGTTGCAGGTCTTTGATATTTAAAATGTTTTGCATTTCGTTCTATTATTTCGCAATCCCTAAGAACCGGCAGTGTTGGGGATGGAGAGCAAAAATTCCGGGTTGGAACCGGTTTTGCGCAATTTTTCCAGGAGCATCGTCATCGCTTCTTCCGGCGGGAACGGAGCCAGTATCTTATGAAGAATCCAGACGCGCTTCAATTCCTCGGGGTCAAGCAGAAGTTCTTCACGCCTGGTTCCGCTCTTGTTGATATCGATGGCCGGCCAGATTCTTCGCTCGGCCAGATGCCGGTCAAGATTAACCTCGGCGTTGCCGGTGCCTTTGAACTCTTCAAAAATGACATCGTCCATCCGGCTTCCGGTATCCACCAGGGCGGTTCCGATGATGGTCAGGCTTCCGCCTTCTTCCACGTTTCGGGCCGCGCCGAAAAACCGTTTCGGTTTTTCCAGGGCGTTTGATTCCAGGCCGCCGGACATTACTTTGCCGGTGTGCGGAACGATGGCGTTGTACGCCCGGGCAAGCCGGGTGATGCTGTCCAGGAGAATCACCACGTCCTGGCGGTGTTCCACCATCCGTTTGGCTTTCTCCAGGACCATCTCCGCAACCTGAACGTGCCTTTCCGGCGGTTCGTCGAAAGTGGCGCTGATTACCTCGCCCTTGACCGTGCGCTCCATTTCGGTGACTTCCTCCGGCCTTTCGCCCACCAGGAGCACAATCAGGTGCGAATCCGGGTTGTTGGTCGTGATGCCGTTGGCTATTTTCTGCAGGAGCACCGTTTTTCCGGCCCGGGGCGGTGAAACGACCAGGGCGCGTTGTCCCTTGCCGATCGGCGTGATCAGGTCCATTACCCGCGCCGACAGTTCTTCCGGTTTGGTTTCCAGGATAAAGCGCTTGTCCGGATAGAGCGCTTTTAAGTTTTCAAAAGGAATCCGGTCCCGGATGTCTTCCGGGTTTTCGCCGTTGACCGCTTCCACGCGCAGCAGGGCGAAATACCGTTCTCCTTCCTTGGGCGGCCTGATCTGGCCGCTGACCGTATCGCCGGTAATCAGGTTGAAGCGCTTAATCTGGGACGGGGAAACGTAGATATCGTCCGGACTGGAAAAATAGTTATAATTCGGACTGCGCAGGAACCCGAAACCCTCCGGCATCAATACTTCCAGCACCCCTTCACCGAAGAGAAGGCCGCTTTTTTCCGTCTGCATCTGCAGAATCTTAAAGATGAGGTCCTGTTTTTTTACGCCCGAGATATTATTGATGTCCATTGACCGGGCCATTTTTTGCAGTCCGGAGACCGGCATTATCTTCAACTCCGAGATATTCAACTGCCGGGTTGTTTCTTTGGTCCCTTTCGCTTCCTTGACCTCTTTCGTCTCTTTAACTTCCTTCGTCTCTTTTGTCTCTTCCATTTTAGTCACCTCGTTTTAAAATAGACATCAGGGCTCTGACCTGTTTTTCGGTCTTCGCCCGGGATTCGCTGTTCTCTATGACCATATCGCTCCGTTTTTCCTTTTCCGAGATCAGCCACTGGCCGGCGGAGCGTTTTTCAATTTCGGCCGCGGTAATTCCCTTTTTC
>CAZBFL010000003.1:8825-17253 GCA_964491175.1 uncultured bacterium | reverse complement strand
CCGGGAAAATTTACGGACGCTATTCCGTATTTTTTCCTTCACCATCGGATGCAGGAGTTTTTCCAGTTTTCGGCGTTTCGCTCTATCGGCAAAGACAATTCTGGCCAGCGCCGGACGGTTGACCCGGCCTGCCTTTAAAACTGCCGGGCCAAAGATGCTCGCCACCGTTTCCCTGACGGTTTTCCGGCGCAGCAGGGAATGGACGATTTGGTCGGCGGAGACGGTAACCGCGCCTTCTTTACGGAAGAGTTTGAGCACGCTGCTTTTTCCGGAACCGAACGTGCCTGTCAGACCGATAACCATAACCACAGTGAACAGTGAACAGCGAATCGTGAATGGTAACTGCTTTATTTATTTGTATTGAACCGGTATAGAGTTACAGGAGAGCGCGGAAGATCTTTGCCGAATCGGTCTTTTCCCAGGTGAACTCCGGTTCTGTCCGGCCAAAATGTCCGTAGCACGCTGTTTTCCGGTAGCGCGGTTTCAGGAGGTCCAGTTTTTTGATGATGCCGCCCGGCGAAAGGTCAAAATTTTTCCGGATGGCATCAAGTATCTTTTCCTCCGGAATCAGACCGTATTCATAGGCTGCAAAACTTAAAGATACCGGTTGTTTTTCACCGATGGCGTAGGCAATCTGAATTTCGCACTTCCGACAGAGACCGGCGGCCACGATGTTTTTGGCGAGGTAGCGGGCCATGTAGGTAGCCGAACGGTCAACCTTGGTCGGGTCCTTGCCGGAGAAACAGCCGCCGCCATGCCGGCCAAACCCGCCGTAAGTATCAACGATAATCTTCCGTCCGGTAACGCCGGTGTCTCCCTGAGGGCCGCCGACCACGAAACTGCCGGTGGGGTTGACGAATATCTTCATCCGGCTTGACCGCTGTTGTTTGGGAATGATTTTATCCACCACTAATTTTGTCAGGTCCCCGCAAATCTTTTTTTGCCTGACGTCAGGATTGTGCTGCGATGACAGAACGACGCAGGTGACCTCTTTCGGCATCCCGTTTTCGTAATGTACCGTTACCTGGCTCTTTCCGTCCGGCCTCAAATAAGGAAGGTGCCCTTTTTTTCTTACTTCCGCCATTTTTTTGGCCAGGCGGTGGGCCAGGATAATCGGCAACGGCATCAATTCCGGGGTTTCTTCGCAGGCGTAACCGAACATCAGACCCTGGTCGCCGGCGCCGCCGGTGTCAACCCCCAGGGCGATATCCGGAGATTGCTCCTGTACCGCGGTAATGACGGAACTTGCTTCCCAGTGGAATCCGTAATGGGGGTCGGTATAACCGGCGTCCCGGATTAAGCCGCGCGCGATATTGGGAATATCAACGTATCCCTTGGTTGTTATTTCGCCGGCCACGATCACCAGGCCGCGCGTTACCAGCGTTTCGCAGGCAACCCGGCCGCGCGGGTCCTGTCTCAGTACCTCGTCCAGGATGCTGTCGGAAATCTGGTCGCATAGTTTGTCCGGATGGCCTTCGGTGACCGATTCGGAAGTAAAAAGAAAATCACCTTTTTTCATAAAGTTTCTCCCCTACACAAAATCATTTTGCCAATCGTTTCTTCAACAGGGTGATGCGTTCCACCGGCGTGGGGTCAGACCCGTTTTCCAGGGCCAGGTAATAACTGACCCAGTCTCCGAAAACGATCATGGAAAAGAGCCGGGCAAGCCGGTTTTTGTTCGTGCTCTCCGCTTCGGCGAAGAAACGCCGCGGCTGAAGCAGCCCGGCGGTGATCGCGAAACGTTTTTTAACCGGCGGTTCGTCTTCCCGATCTCGCAGGAATATGACACTCAGCCGTTTCAGCGCTTCAACCGGGCAGTCCCAGCCAACCACTTCATTGTGGTTCATTTCCGGCAGGTTCCCGGTAAAGGCGAGGTTCTTGCTGTTCTCCTCTATCTGGGTTTTCCAGCGGGTGGCTGTTCCGGAGAGAAACGCCGCGCTGTAAATCACCGGTATCGTGTTTTTGAGGGCCGCCGCCAGCCGGCGTCCGGGGTTTTCATCAAAATTGTTTTGCGGGTCGTTCTCGGCCGCCGTTTTGCGGACGGCCTGAAGCAGTTCTGAAAAAGACGTTTCCGGGACCTTCAGGATACCGGCGCTGTCTAAAAGAGACAGGGAGCCGAAGAAGAGATAACCGAGGGCGGTCCGGGGCGGATATCCGGCCGGGACCGTAATGAGCGGAACCCCGTCTTTTTTAGCCATTTCGGAAAGTTTCCCGCCGCTGGAAACGATGCCGAGCGCTGTTTTTCGCCGGCGGGCTTCCCGGTACGCCGTCAGGGTCTCTTCCGTATTTCCGGAATAACTGATCAGGACCGCCAGCGTCTTTTGATTCACCCAGGCCGGCAGAGAGTAGTCCCGGTTGGTGAATATCGGTATGGCTAACCGGTCGGAAAACGCACCCCGGAAAAGGTCGCCGCAGATTGCGGAACCGCCCAGCCCGGAAAAAAGGATGCCGGCAACGTCTTTTTGGCTTTTTAAAACCGGTCTTTCCTTTAATTTTCGGGCGGCGGCAACCTGTTGGGGAAATTCGCGCAGAAATCTGAGCATGCCGGAACGGTCAAATCGCCGGACCGCTTTTTCCAGCGCCGGAGCGGAGCGTAAACTGCTTTTCGAAATAGGGTCGGTCGTCAGCGTAATCATTTTTTTCCCCGTTTCATTATTTCGGCATATTTCTTTTTTAGCATGAAGTTGATTTCCGAAGCGGAATCCATATTCATTGTCTTCCGGGCGCATTCCTCGGCTTCGGCCAGGGTAATGAGCAGCGTCAGTTGTTTTACTTCCGGAATGGCCAGGGGGGCCATGGAAAGTTCGTTAACACCTATTCCGATGAGTAAAAAGGCCAGCGCCGGGTCGGCCGCCATCTCTCCGCACAAGCCCACGGGAATGCCTGTTTTGCGGCCGGCGCCGACCACTTCCGAAATAAGTTTTAAGATTGCCGGATGCGTAGGGCTGTAAAGATGGGCGGTCCGGACGTTGGTCCGGTCGACCGCCATGGAATATTGAATTAAATCGTTTGTGCCGATGCTGAAAAAATCAACGTATCGGGAAATGGCGCCGGCGGTAAGGGCGGCGGAAGGCACTTCAATCATTGCGCCGATGGGAATGGAAGGCAGGAATTTTTTATTTCTCTGTTTTAACTCAGCCATCGCCTCTTCCATGATAATGCGGGCGGTCTTTATCTCTTCAACGTCGGAAATTAAGGGGTACATAATCCGCACCGGGCCGAAGGCGCTGGCGCGCAGAATGGCGCGGAGTTGTTCCTTGAAAATGTCGGGTTGGGAGAGACAGAAACGAATTGCCCGCCAACCCAGGAAAGGGTTCAATTCCTCCGGCATGTTCAGCGCGGATGCGAACTTGTCTCCGCCCAGGTCCAGGGTCCGGATGGTAACGGAGCACGGCTTCACTTTTTCAACCACGTGGCGGTATACCCGGAACTGTTCTTCTTCCGAAGGCAGGTCTTCCCGGTTGAGGTAGAGGAATTCGGTGCGGAAGAGGCCGATTTCATCCGCGCCGTGCGCCATAACGGAGGAGACCTCCGCCGGCAGTTCTATGTTGGCGCCGATGATAACCCGGTGCTTATCCCGGGTGCAGGCGATTACGTCCTTCAGCGGCGAAAGGGCGCGGTGGCTCTTGCGCAGGCCTGTCTGCCGCTGCGTATATTCTTTAAGGACGGATTCGTCCGGGTCCAGGATTACCACGCCCTGCTGGCCGTCTACGATGACCGTTTCCCCGGGCCGGGCAACCCCGGTTATCTCTTTCAGGCCGACGACCGCCGGTATTTCCAGCGCCCGGGCCATAATGGCGGTGTGGGAAGTGGGTCCGCCGACATCGGTGGCAAAAGCAGACACCAGTTTCCGGTTGAGCGAGGCGGTTTCGGAGGGGGTGAGGTTATGCGCCACCAGGACCACCCTTTCCTTGAGGTCGGCAAAATGTCCTTTGATGCCCAACAGGTTACGCAGCAGCCGCTTTCCGACGTCCTCCAGGTCGTATCTTCTTTCGTTCAGGTAGGCATCGTTTACTTTGCCCAGCCGTTCCAGGTGCCGATTGACAACCGTTTGCACGGCCCAGGCCGCATTGACCCCGTCCTTAATCTGGCGGACAATCTCTTTTTTCAATTCCCGGTCATGCAGCAACAACAGGTGAACGTTGAAGATGTTGGCTTCAATCGTGCCTGAATTCCGGGCGGTTTGCGTCCGGATTTTTTCAAGGTCATCCTCAGTTTCCGCCAGGGCTTTTTCCAACCGTTCTATTTCGGAGGCAATCTCTTCCGGCGGAATCTGGTGGTCGGAAACGTACTGGTGCAGTTTCGGAACCAGGTAGGCCGGCCCGATGGTAATCCCCGGGGAGACACCAATTCCCTTCAACTTGTTCATCTTGATTTATGTTCAAATCAGCGCGTTACGCCGCCCTTTCGTCCTCTTCTTTGATTGTTTCGTAAATCTTTTCCGCGGTTTTACAGGCGCGCAGGGAATTTCGGAAGACCTTATCTTTCAGGAGCCGGGCGATCCGGGCCAGGACCTTAAGGTGCAGGCCGGTGGCGTCAATCGGCGCAATGACCATAAAAATGATATTGACCGGGTCCCCGTCCAGCGCTTCAAAATCAACGCCTTTTTCGGAAATGCCGACTCCGAGAGCCAGGTTCTTGACCTCCTCGCTTTTGGCGTGGGGGACCGCGATATTCTGGCCGATGCCGGTGCTACCCAGTTTTTCCCGTTCCAAAAGTACTTCTACTGCACGTGCCGCGTTCTTTACCGAACCGGTTTTTACCAGCGTTTCAACCATTTCCCTGACCACGCTTTCCTTGTCGGTGCTTCGCAGTGACGGAACAATCGCTTCCGGCACCAGAAATTCTGTAATCTTCATAACCCCCTCCTTTTTAAATCGATCTTTTTTTTGAAATATTTTTCCAACTGCACTTTTAAACGCTGCTGGGCCTGGTCAATCGCCGTCTGGAACTCGGCTGCGTCTGCCCGGGCAAACAGTTCCCTGCCCTTCAGCCGGGTAATCAGCTCGCAGACCTTCCGGTGTTTTTCTTCGGAAAAGATGGCCTCGATGTCAAACACTTCCTGGTTGTTGAAATGTTCCAGCCGTTCCGCTCTTTTCCGCAGGTAATCTTCCAGCGCCGGAGAAAATTCCGAATGGTTACGCACGACAATTTTCAGGTTCATTTGGTCTCCTATTGTGATGAAACGAGTTCGCCCACAATTGTGCCGGGAAAATAGAACTTTAAAATCTGGTCGTAGGTGTAGCCCTGTTCCGCCATCTTTTTGGCGCCCCACTGTGAAAGCCCTACACCGTGGCCCCAGCCGCTGCCGGTAAAGATAACTTTTCCGTTTTCCATCCGAACATCGAAAAAGGTGCTGCGGAGCCGGTTATTGCCGAGACTTTCCCGCAGGGGTTTGCGCTTCGGCTCGTTGGACCTGATGTTTATATCGATAAGATAATCCCGGTCCGGCGTAGATACTTTAAGGATTTTTACCCGGTTGCCTTCATCGCGTGTTGCTACCTCCACGTTTTTTAAAGTTCCGGACAAGTTGAGCGCCCGCAGGAATTCGGCGGAATTTACGGACAAGGTCCAGTAATTATAGGGGTCCTCCGTGCTGTATGGGTCGACCAGCGCCTGCAGGTAGGGAAAATCCCTGCCCCAGACCGAAGCGCTGCTCGCGGTGCAGCCGCCGGAACTGGCGCAGTAATAGACCTGGGCCAGATTTTCGGCGTATGTCAAAACCTCACCCCGGGTTTCGGTGACCGCCCTGGTAAAAGATTCGTTTTGCCAGAACCCGGTACGGTAAACCTGGTCACCGACTTCGCTGGTAAGATGATAATAATTGTTAAAATTAGTCATTATTTTATTGGCGGCAAAAGTCCGGGCGCAGACCGCCATCGCTTTCAGCGCTTCCAGCGGCCAGGAAGCGGATATTTCTCCGGCCAGGACACCGCGGACATATTCTTCCAGTTCGATCTGGTTTACAACGCCCCGGCGCAGGAGTTTTATCCAAATTTCTTGAGCCGACAGACGGTTGGTAAGCGTAAAAACAGGCAGTACGGCAAGAGCCAGCGTGAAAAGCGCTTTAAGGCCGGTTCTCTTCATAGTGGATTTTGCCTGAGGCGCTTTTTTCCACGAGTATTTTACCATCTTTAAGCAGATAACGTATAGTCTCGCCGCGGAATTCGTTTTCTCCCTGATGTACCACCGGGCTGCCGGTAAGGGTCATTTCCTGAGATGCGTGCCGGTAAATCGCCCCTTCGCTTTCCGCCGTAAATTCAATCCGGCCGCTCTTTTTATCTTTCCGGGTGATGGTTACGCCGCCTTTGAGGACCATCGTTTGCAATTGACCGCTCTTGGGGTCAAGGATTATCTCCGCAGTGCCGGCGGTTCCGGTATTCACCAAAATTATCTTTCCTTCGGCTGTTTCCATCTGGGCGGCCGGTGCTTTAACGGTTGTATTTTTGTCCGGAACGACCGTGGCTGCTTCTCCGGTTATGACCAGTTTTAAGCCGGATTCAATCTTTTCATAATCAAAACCGGTTATCTCCTCGATGCTTGAACCGGCCGGCAGTGAGACCGCCGGCGGCCGCAGGGAGATGAAGAGCAGGTTGGCGGCCAGGACTGCGAGCGCCAGCGATGAGAGAATAACCAGGATTTTTTTATTCATAAACCTTGCCGTGTCATCGCTTTCCGTAAATGTTTTTTCCGCCCAGGATGCCGTGGAGGTGGACCACGCCCACCGGTTTCTTCTTTTCGTCAATCACCACCAGAAACATAATTTCGTATTTTTCCATTTCATTAATTGCTGCGGCGGTCAGGCTTCCGGCCGGTACGGTCTTTGGGTTTTCGGTCATCAGGTCATCAACCCGGACGTTTGCGATCGACGGGTTTTTGAGGAGAAACCGCCGCAGGTCGCCGTCGGTCAGCACGCCGGCCAGGGAGCCGGACGGGTCAACCACTACGACCATCCCCAGGTCTCCGGCGCTGATTACTTCAAGCGCCTGGTTTAAGAGGGTGTTTTTTTGTACCACCGGCATCTCTTTTCCGGAGCGCATTACTTCGTCCACCCTTAATTTCAAACGCCTCCCTAATTCTCCGCCCGGGTGAAAGAAAGCATAATCTTTTTTCTGAAACCCTTTTTGCTCCAGGACCGAAATGGCCAGGGCGTCGCCCAGCACCAGGAGCGCCGTGGTGCTGGAGGTGGGGATTAGGCCAAAAGAGTCGGCCTCCCCGGCTATTTTTAACTGCAAAACTGTTTCCGCGGCCGCGGCCGCCGGCGATTGCTGGTTTCCGGTGATAACGATTAATTTGGCGCCGATCTGTTTGATGGCGGGCAGTATTCTTAACAATTCTTCCGTCTTGCCGCTGTTGGAGATTGCCAGGACGATATCTTCCCGGTCTATCATTCCCAGGTCGCCGTGAACCGCTTCCGCCGGATGGAGAAAGAGCGAAGGGGTTCCCGTGCTGCTTAACGTGGCGGCAATTTTACGTCCGATAATTCCGCTTTTACCCATCCCGGTGATTACCACCCGGCCTTTGCAGGCGGCTATTTTTTTAACCGCTTCTTTAAACTTTTCGTCCAGGGCCAGGCCGGTGGATTCAATGGCGGAAATTTCCGACTTAAATATTTCCCCGGCGCGTTTCAGGATATCCATCTTTTTACCAATGTATCTATCTCTTTTGCCTCTTCCAGGAGCGGGGGCAGGTCATTCAGTCCGACCATGTTCGGCCCGTCGGAAAGCGCTTCTTCCGGTTTCAGGTGTACCTCCAGAAAAATTCCGGCGCATCCGGCGGCCAGGGCGCTGCGCACCAGGAGGGGCACGAATTCCCGGCGGCCGCCGCTCACTTCGCCCAGGGCCGGTTGCTGCACGGAATGGGTCGCGTCAAAGATTACCGGCGCGAAAGCGGACATAATCTGCAGACCGCAGAAATCAACCACCAGGCTGTGATACCCGAAGAAGGTGCCTCTTTCGGTTAACAACACGCGGGAATTACCAACGCTGTTTATCTTGTCAACGAAATGGGCGGTATCTTCCGGGGCGACAAATTGTCCTTTCTTGACATTTACCGCCCGGTTGGCGCGGCCGGCGGCAAGCAGCAGGTCGGTCTGCCGGCAGAGAAAGGCCGGAATCTGAATGATGTCCAGAACCTCGGCCGCCGGTCCAGCCTCCGAAGGTTGATGGATATCCGAAAGAACCGGCAGGCCCGTCTCTTTTTTTACCCGGGCCAGTATTTTTAGGCCTTCTTTCAGACCGGGACCGCGGAAAGAACGCCCGGAAGTCCGGTTGGCCTTGTCGTAAGAGGCCTTAAAGACCAGGGGTATGGACAGACGTTCGCAGATGTTTTTCAGTTTACCGGCAATGGATAGAGTTGTCTTTTCGCTTTCAATTACACACGGACCGGCGATGAAGCAGAAGGGATTTTTTTCGCCAATCCGTATCTT
>CAZBFL010000003.1:0-8725 GCA_964491175.1 uncultured bacterium | reverse complement strand
GGCCAGGTAAATCTTCGTCCGGCCAGAAGATGATAATGCAGGTGCCGGACCGATTGCCCGGCTTCTTCGCCGCAGTTGGTTACAACCCGGTAGCCGCTGTTTTTCCCCAGCAGTTTTTCCGCAATTTCGGGTATGGCCAGTTGGATGCGTCCCAGCAAAGCGCTGTCTTTTTCTTCAGCCCCGGATAAAGAATCAATATGTTTTTTGGGTATAATGATGACGTGGATTGGCGCCTGGGGGTTAATGTCCTTGAATGCGAGCAGTTCTTTATTTTCCAGAACTTTTTGGGACGGAATTTCCCCCCTGACGATGCGGCAGAAAAGACAATCTTGAGGCAACCCCTTGTTCATAGCGAGCGGTTTACCTCCTCCATCTGGAAAGCGGTGATGATATCGCCGGGTTGAATATCTTTTGCGCCCCCCAGCGAGATGCCGCATTCATAACCGGCCAGGACCTCGCGCACATTTTCCTTAAAGCGCCGCAAAGACGAAATATTGCTTTCCAGGAGTAAATTTTCACCCCGGTAGAGACGGGCCTTGTTTCCCCGGACAACCTTTCCTTCGGCGACGCTGCAACCGGCCACGATCTGTCCGTTGGAAAGATTGAAAACTTCCTTTACCAGCGCTTTTCCCAGGATCGTTTCCTTGATTTCCGGGGCGAGCATTCCAGACAGCGCCTTACGCATGTCATCCAGGAGGTCGTAAATAACCTTGTAAGACCTGACCTGAACTTTTTCCTGGTGGGCCGCCAACTTTGCGGCCGGCTCAATCCCGACGTTAAAGCCCAGGACGATGCCGGCGGATGCCCTGGCCAGCAGGATGTCTGATTCCAGAATCGGACCAACGCCGGAGTGAATTATTTTTATCTTCACTTCGGCTCCGGCCATCTTTTCCAGGCTTTCAAGTATGGCTTCAACGGAACCGGATGCGTCCGCTTTCAAGATAACGTTTAACTTCCTGACGGTAGAATCCTGCAGGCGCTGGTAAAATTCTTCCAGCGTAATCTGGGAAGCCGGGGCAGTTAAAACCTGCAATTCGCTTTTTTTAGACAATTCCCGGGCTTCTTTTTCGGAAGAAACGACCTGAAATTTGGCGCCGACCGAAGGTAGTTCCACGGCTCCTATCACCCGGGCGGCCAGGCCCGGACCAACTTCGGAGACGGCTTTTCCCTGGTCGTTAAAGATGGCCCTTACTTTTCCGTCCGCATTGCCCGCCCAGAATGCCTGTCGTACTTTCAGAATGCCGTTTAAAATAATGAGCGTGGTGTTGGGGCCGGTACCGCGTTCCATCCTTGTTTCAATCACCACTCCTTCAGCCGGTACGCTGTAGTCGGCCTTCAGTTCAAGCATCTCCGCCTGCAAAATAATCGCTTCCAGCAGTTTGCTGATGCCGATGCCCTTAGGCGCAGCCGTTTCCACCAAAAGGGTTTGACCGCCAAGGTCTTCAGGCAGGAGTTCGTGCTGGGCGAGTTGGGTTTTTACGCGGTGGACGTTTTCGTTTCCTTTATCAACCTTGCTCAGAGCCACGACTATCGGCACTTCGGCCGCGCGGCAATGGTCGATCGCCTCCACAGTCTGCGGCATTACGCCTTCATTGACGGCGACCACCAGGATGACAATGTCGGTAACCTGCGCGCCCCGGGCCCGCATCGCCGTAAACGCCTCGTGGCCGGGTGTATCCAGAAAGGTAATCTTTTTACCATTAATTTCAACGGTATAGGCGCCGATGTGCTGGGTAATTTGACCGTGTTCTCCGGCAGCGATGTTGCTTTTTCGAATGGCGTCAAGGAGCGAGGTTTTGCCGTGGTCAACATGACCCATCAATGTGACAATCGGGGGGCGGGGCCGGACGTTTTTTTTCATCTTATGGGACAACAATGGCAAGGTTTGCGCTTTCGATCAGTTCTTTGGCTTTATCGGGGTCAATGCCCTCGACCCGGGCCAGGTCTTCCGCCCGGGCGGAAGCGATGTCGTTTAACGAGACGAAACCGGCCTCCTTTAACTTTTTGGCCAGAATTTCATCCACGCCCGGCAGCGTAGCGGATGCCGGTAATTCTTCAGATTTTAATTCACTTTCGCTCTTGATGTCAACCGTAATGCCGGACATCCGGGAGGCCAATTTGACGTTAATGCCCTTTTTACCGATGGCGATGGCCAGCTGGTCGTCGGCTACGATGATCCGGCTGAACTTTCGTTCCGGAAAGAGTTCCACTTTCAAAACCTTTGCCGGAGAGAGGGTGGCCGCAATCATTTCCGCCGGGTCTTCCCGCCAGCGGATAACATCGACCCGCTCCCCGTCCACTTCTTTCATAATGGCTCGGATTCTGGTGCCGCGGATGCCGATGCAGGTTCCCACCGGGTCTATCCGGCCGTCGTTGGAACTGACCGCCACTTTAGTGGCTTCGCCGGCCACCCGGGCAATCTTTTTAATCTCCACCAACCCGTCCCTGATTTCCGGAATTTCCTGGGTGAATAAGTCCGCGATTAAATTCGGGTGCAGGGAGGAAAGAATAATCTTTAAACCCTGGGGTTCTTTGGCAACCTCTATAATTACGCCTTTCACGGCGGCTCCCTGCCGGCGGTGCCGTTCGGCCCGGGTTAATTCCGAAGCGGGAAACAGGCCTTCAATCCGACCCAGGTTGACAATCAAATTACCTTTTTCATAATGGTCGACCAGTCCGGAGACAACCGTGTTTTCCTTGTTTTTATACTCTTCAAATAACTGGGCCTTTTCCGCCTCCCGTATCTTCTGCATAATCATCTGCCGGGCGCTGGCGGCGGCAATCCTGCCCGAGGGAAGCGCCGGCGCCGGGACACGATTGCCGGCCGCGTCTACGATGTATACCTCGGTGGTCTGCGGGTCTATATGGAGTTCGGTCCCGGTTTCCATCTTCATCTTTTTCCGGTAAACGGACAAAAGCCCGCCCTCAATCGCCGCCAGGACCGTTTGCCGGTCCAGGCCGCGTTCGCGTTCCAGGTATTCCAGGATGGCGGTTAATTCCTTATCCAACTGCATATCGTTTCTGTCTCCTTGTTATGTCGTTTCCGCATTTATTAAGCGGGAATCTGCATTTTACTTTTCAATCTTATCTAATCTCTTTAAAATTTTCCGGAACTCTGTTTTTACTATTATAACACTCAAAGAGGTTTATTGACAAACAATGCATCGATATCTACACGGCCCGTTTTTTTTGACCGGCAAGGCAGGAATGTGGTATTCTTTGACGATTATTGGTTTAGTTTGGATTGCTTTAGCGCGGCAGGGAGACTGGAGTATGTCAACGCAGCAGGCGGTGAACGAAATTAAAGAGGCCGAAAGCCGGGCAGAAGAGATAGTCAAGCAGGCGAACCTTCAGGCGCAGGAGGTTCTTAAGCAGGCCGAAAAGCAGGCTGGAAAGTATATTTCGGAAAAGACGCAGGAAGCCCGGGAGAAAGCCGAACAGGCCGCCCGGAAGATTATCGCCGAAGCAGAAAGAGAAAGGGTTGAGATTGAAAAGGCAACCCGCGATAAGATTAAACATCTGGAAGAAACGGCCGCGAATAATATACCCCCGGCAGTTGATTGGCTTGTTGTTCAATTAAACAAACCAGCCGCAGCGAAATCCTAAGATGGCGATTGCCCGAATTAAGAAAGTTCAGATTTTAGGGCACAAGAGCGATCAGGCAGAGGTCCTTGCTTCTTTGCAGGAAGCCGGATTGGTAGAGGTTATCAAGGCAACCGAAGTCTTGCTCCCGGAACAGTCGCCGGTTGAAAAATTGGCGGACCTGGATAACCGCCTGCGTTCTTTAAAAGAGGCGATAGACGGTCTTGGTCTTTACGCTGCGGCGCAGACCCCGTTCTTCAAATCTTTCCTCAAGGTGCGCCCGATCGTTAAACCGGATGAAATTGAGTCGGCCGTTAAAAACGATGCCTATCAACCGATTTTAGCCGGGATTAAAGAGAAGGAAGCAGAAGTAAAGCGTTTGGAGAGTCAGGCAAAGAGGTTGACCGCCGACCTTGAATCGCTCCGGCCCTGGGTCAATCTTGGTCTGACCGTTCAGGACCTGTCCGGCAGTGCCCACACCCGCCTCTTTTTAGGAATCGTTAATCAGCCTGATTATGCCGAATTTCTCCGGGAGATTAAAAGTAAAGGTCTCCCGCTGTTTCTGGAATCGGTAAACCAGGTAAGGCAGCAGCACTATCTGGTTGTTATTTCTCCGGTTCAGCACCAGGAAGAGGTTGAGCAGATAATGCGGCGGCATAATTTTAATCTTTTTATCCTGCCGGAATCGATCAAAGGCGACGACGCGCTTCATCTTACGGTCAGTCAGGCACTGGGTCTGCTTCAAGAAAAAAAGCAACTTGTGCAATCAGAATTGGCTGCCGTAACCGGGGAGATTACCGCCTTGCTTCCGCAGAGAATTTTACTGATGGGTTTATACGATTATTTCTTTAATTTGCGCAACCGCCTGCTTGCCGTCCCCCGGCTGGGCGCAACCCGTCAAGTCTTTCTGATAGAAGGTTGGGTCAGGGGTGGGGAACTGGCGGATTTGGAAGCCCGGATGCAGAAATTTCCGGCCCTGGCGATATTCAGCCGGAAAGCGCTCTCTTCCGAGGACGCGCCGGTCGTTTTGGAAAATAAGCCGTATATAGAACCTTTTGAGATAATAACCTCCCTTTACGGATTGCCGGCGACTTATTCGGTTGACCCCACGCCATTTCTGGCTCCTTTCTTCTTTATCTTTTTTGGTCTCTGCCTTACGGATGCGGGCTATGGCCTGATTATGGTAATGGCCGCGCTTATCCTTTTATGGAGATTAAAGTTGGACCGGCCGGCAAAAAGGGTTCTGAGCCTGATTCTGCTGTGCGGAATTTCGACCGTTGTGCTGGGCGCTTTTGTGGGGGGATTTTTCGGCGTGCCGATTAAACCGTTGATGCTTTTTGACCCGCTGCAAAACCCGTTAATCTTTTTAATCATCGCCCTGGCCCTGGGTTTTGTGCAGATTGAATTCGGTTTTCTGATCAAGATGGTTCAGGACGTGAAACAAAAAAAATTTTCAGACGCTTTTTTAGTGTGGCTGGCCTGGATGCTGCTCCTGCCTTCGCTGGCCCTGGTATTTATGAAGATGCCCTGGGCGAAATACGCGGTTTTTATTGCCGCCGGTTCAATCATTCTGTTCAGCCAGCGTCAAGTAAAGAACATTTTGGCGCGGGCGGCCGCGGGATTGTACAGTCTTTACGATATCACCAAATATTTTTCTGAAGTGATATCGTATTCCCGACTTCTGGCCCTGGGGCTCTCCACTTCCGTCATCGCCATGGTAGTCAATACCTTGAGCCGCCAGACTCTGGAGATTCCTCTGGTTGGGGTTATCGTGGCGGTCCTTATTTTCGTCTTCGGCCATCTGGCAAACCTGGCCATTAATACCTTAAGCGGTTTTGTACATTCGGCCCGCCTGCAGTACATCGAATTTTTCGGCAAGTTCTTTGTCGGGGGAGGCCGGCCTTTCGCACCTTTCAAAAAAGAAAAAATTTATTTATGACCCGCCTTCGCAAGGCGGGCGCCTCAAGACAAGCGCCTTCGGCGCTTTCGGCGTCCTGCTACGGCGGGCAAGGGAGGATGTAAACGATGGAATGGGGATTGACTCTGGGAATACTGGGTGCGGCCGCCGCGGCTTTTTTGGCCGGGGGCGGTTCAAGCATAGGCGTCAGTTTAGCCGGACAGGCTTCTTGCGGCGTATTGAGCGAGCACCCGGAGAAGTTCGGGACGCTGCTTTTATTGGTGGCTTTGCCGGGTACGCAAGGCATATACGGATTTTTGTCCGCTTTCCTGGTAATTCTCAAGTTAGGATTGCTGGGCGGCGGTATCAAGTTGGTTACCATACAGCAGGGTTTAGCCATATTCGGCGCGTGCCTTCCGGTGGCGATAGCCGGTTTTATCTCCGGTGTGCACCAGGGTAAAGTCTGCGCATCCGGGGTGATGATGGTGGCAAAACAGCCCAAGGATTTTGTCAAGCCCCTGGTTTTGGGTGCGCTGGTGGAGACCTACGCGGTTTTAGGATTGTTGATTACAATTCTTCTGCTTAACGGAGTCAAGGTGGGATAGATGGCTTTAGCGGAGATAATCAGGAAGATTTTAGCGGAGGCGGAGGAAAAAGCCGGTTCTATCTTATCCCAGGGCGGGCAAGAGGCCCAACGGATTAAAAAAGAAGCCGAGGCCAGGGCGCAGGAGATAGCCGGACAAATAGTTCTGGCCAGGCAGGATTTAAGCAGTCGGGAGGCGAGGCGCATTGTAAGCCTGGCGCGGCTGGAATCAAAAAAGGCGATTTTGGCCGCCCGGCAAAAGATGCTGGACCGGGTCTTTTCCGACCGGAGAGTACGGGTGAAGAACGCAATTGAAAAGAAGGTGATTTCGTTTGAGGGGGAGAGAGGAGAGGCGCTTGAGCCGGATGTTTACCTGAAACTTCAGCGTCCCGGATATGAAGGCCGGGTGGCCGAAATATTGTTTAAAGAGACTGCTGTTTCCGAAGCCGATGAAAAATAGGGAGGATTATGCTTACGCGGTGGGCCGGGTGCGTGCGCTTGAAATCAGGCTTATTCCCCCGGAAATTTTTCGCAGTGCCGCCGCCGTTAACACCTTAACCGAAACGTTGAATATATTATCCGAGGCCGCGCGTGAAGAGGAAATAAAAAAGATTAAAAATTCTCAGAATCTGGAATTGTTCTTAAAGGAACGGGCGCTTCGGTCCCGGGAGACGGTTGCCCGGCTTCTGGACGACGCGGAACTATCCGGCGCCTTGTTCAGTCTGCAGGATAATTTGGAGGCGGCCAGGATAAAGATTGGCAAGATTAATCTTGAGTTTCTCCGCAGTCTTCTCCGGCATACGGAAAACCTGAAGGAACTTTCCGATTCCTTGCGGTTGAACCTCAAAGAGAAGACCGCGAGTTTTTTTCCGACGGATTACGGCCGGGTTGCGCGGTTGGCCGCCGAAGCAAAGCAGAAACAGGAAAAAGGTTACTGGCTTTTTTTTGAAAAACTAAAAGCCGCATTTATAGCGGATTTCCTGGCGGCTGCACAATACATTACCTTTGGGCCGGAACCGATTATCAGTTATTGTTTTGCCAGAAGAAGCGAAAATAAATTACTGCGCTGGGTGATTCTGGGAAAAATCAACCAGTTACCCAACGAGACGTTGTTGGCGTTGATATAAGCCAGTCTGTCATTGCGAGGCGTGGTGTGCCGCGGCAATCTCAAAAAACGATGTCATTCCCGCGTGTAGTAAGCGGGAATCCATACCAAAAAGATGGAGAGTAAAATCGCGATTATCGGAGACAAGGACCTGGTGGAGGGGTTTACGGCCGCCGGTTTTCAGGCCTTTTTTCCCGAGGATAAAAAAGAGAAGATCGCTTCGGCTCTGAACGAGGTTGTCCGTAACGATTTCAGCCTCTGTTTCATCCTGGAACGGTTTGCGCTTAAGGTCAAGGAGCAGATTCGGGAATTAGACCGGAAGACCTATCCGGTGATCGTTCTTCTTCCGGATTACCGGGAGGATTTTGGGTTAACCGCCGAATCCCTTAAAGAGGTTATCGTGCGGGCGACCGGGACCGAATCTTTTTAAAAATGAATCAGCCAAAGATAATACGGGTAAGCGGTCCGTTGATAGTCGCCTCCGGCTGCCGGGGCGCGCGCATGTTTGACGTGGTCTATGTCTCCCGGGAGAGGCTTATCGGCGAGATTATTGAACTGAAAGGGGAACTTGCTTTTATTCAAGTGTACGAGGACACCACCGGCATCGGCCCGGATGAACCGGTTTATCTGACCAATGAACCGCTGAGCGTAGAGTTGGGGCCCGGCTTAATCTCCACGATTTACGACGGCATTCAGCGTCCCCTGGAGGTAATACGCGGGCAGAAAGGCGATTTTGTCCGGCGCGGGGTGGAACTTCCGGCTTTGGACCGGGAGAAGAGATGGCATTTTACTCCCCGGGCAAAGATTGGCCAGGAAGTGACGGGCGGTGATATTCTGGGAGAAGTGGCGGAGACCGGTTTAATCACGCACAAAATTTTAGTCCCGCCGCAGATTAGCGGAAAGGTGGTTCAAATTCAGGCCGGCGATTTTAAAGTTGACGACGTGGCGGCCAATATTGAAAGCAGCGGCAAGACTATTGAAATCCGGCTGTTCCAGCGTTGGCCGGTAAGAGAACCCCGTCCGACAAAAGAGCGTTTTTCACCCGATGAGCCGTTGGTTACCGGTCAGCGGGTAATCGACACCCTCTTTCCCATCGCCAAAGGCGGCACGGCCTGTATACCCGGTCCGTTCGGCGCCGGCAAGACCGTTTTTCTGCACACCGCCGCCAAGTGGGCGGATGCGGACGTAATCGTTTATGCGGCCTGCGGGGAAAGAGGCAACGAGGTGGCCGACCTGTTGCTCTCGCTTCCCAAATTGCAGGACCCCCGGACCGGCCGGCCCTTGATGGAAAAGACCGTGGTTATCGCCAATACCTCAAATATGCCGGTAGCGGCACGCGAGGCGTCAATCTATACCGCGATTGCCATCGCCGAATATTTTCGCGATATGGGCTATTCCGTTGCCCTGATGGCCGACTCCACCTCCCGCTGGGCCGAAGCGTTAAGGGAGATTTCCGGAAGGCTGGAGGAGATGCCGGGCGAGGAAGGTTATCCGGCGTACCTGACCACCCGCCTGGCCGAGTTTTACGAGCGGGCCGGCAAAACGGTCTGCCTGGGAA
>CAZBFL010000002.1:0-23521 GCA_964491175.1 uncultured bacterium | reverse complement strand
TAATAAACCGGCAGATCCGCCTCGCGGAAGAGCTCGTCCTGGTGGATGTTGGTTACCGGAACTTCAGCGGTGGGGATGAGGAAAAGATCCTCGCTCTCTACCCGGTACATATCCTTTTCCAGTTTCGGCAACTGGCCGGTATTGTACATACTGCGGCGGTTGACCACGAAAGGAGGCGATACTTCAAGGTAACCCTCTTTCCGGTGCCGGTCAAGCATAAAGTCTATCAGCGCCCTTTCCAGCCGGGCGCCCCAGCCGGTATAGAGCACAAAGAAACTGCCGGACATCCGGCCGGCCGCCTTGAAATCTATCAGACCCAATTTTTCAGCCAGTTCATTATGGGGCAGAAGCGGAAAATCCGGAGTGATTTTTTTACCCCACGCCCTTATTTCTACATTGTCAGCCGCATTCTTCCCTTCCGGCACGTCCGCTGCGGGAACGTTAGGCACAAAACTCAGGATTTCTTCCAGAGCCGTCTCTTTTTTTCGCAGTCCTTCTTCCAGTTCCTTTATCCGGTCGGCGACGGTCCGCATTTCAACAATCAGTTCCCCGGTGTCTTTACCCTCTTTTTTTAACTGGCTGATGCGCTCGCTGGCTTCGTTGCGCCGGCGCCTCAGTTCTCCCGTTTCGGAAAGGATTGAGCGTCGTTCTTCGTCCAGCGCCAGGATGGCGGAAATGTCAACGGCCGCGCCCTTGGCTTTGGCCGCTTTTTCCACAACCCGGCTGTTTTCCCGGATAAATTTTATGCTCAGCATAGAGATGGTATTTTATACTGATAGCCCGTTTCCGGTCAAATATGATACAATAAAAATTATGGATATTAAGATGAACAAAAAAATTCCTCAGGACAGTTGGCGGGTTTTTCACATTATGGCCGAATTTGTGGACGGGTTTGAAGCCCTTTCCGACCTGGGAAAAGCGGTCAGCATCTTCGGCTCGGCCCGGGTCAAGCCGTCCGACCCGTATTACCGGAAATCGGAGCAGACGGCGCGCGCTCTGGTAAAGGCCGGTTACGCGGTTATTACCGGAGGCGGATCCGGTATTATGGAGGCGGCGAACAAGGGCGCTTCCGAAGCCGGCGGCGTTTCCGTCGGTCTTAATATTGAACTGCCCCAGGAACAGAAGCCGAACCCGTATATCAAGACCCTGGTCTCCTTCCGTTATTTCTGCGTACGCAAATATATGTTTGTCCGGTTCGCTTCCGGTTTTATCTTCTTCCCAGGCGGTTTCGGCACCAACGACGAATTGATGGAATCGCTCTGCCTCATCCAGACCGGGCGCAGCCCGAAAGTGCCCCTGGTCCTGGTCGGCCGTGATTACTGGAAAGGTTTGCTGGGCTGGCTTTCCGAGACGCTGGCAGCCGGAAATTATATCACCCCGGAAGACCTGGCCCTGGTTACCCTTGTTGAGGAGCCCGAAGAGGCGGTGGAGATAATTTGCCGCGCCCAGGGCTCTTTGCCCTGAGGTTGACAGGGAGCGTGTTTTGCGCGTAAAGTATACCCGGGGTCCAAAATGAAGAGAGACAGGGAGACGGCGTTCACCTTAGTGGAACTGCTCGTCGGAATTTGTATCCTGATAATAATCGGCGCAGTCGGTTTTACCCTGATACGGCAGGCCTCGCAAAGAACCAGGGTGGTTGTCGCCAAGACCAGCCTCACCCAGTTTGCCATGCTCCTGGAGGCGGTCAAGTCCGACGCCAATTATTACCCGCCGGCCAATAACAACACCATGGAGTCCCTTGCTTACACCGCGGCGCCGGCCGGTTACGAACGCGGCTGGCGCGGCCCTTATCTGAAGGCGACGCCAATCGACCCCTGGAAGAAGGAATATTTTTACCGGTTGGCCTACGGCGTAATCTTCGGACCGATGCTATGCCCGCGGGTAGCAGGCCCGCCGGCCGATGAAACCTATTATTTTGATGCCGTACCCGGACAAGCGAAAGTAGTCGTGGGCAATGATTGCAACATAATCAACTCCGGCACCGTTTGGTTGAACGGCGCGGAAATTATTTCACCCAATCAATTTTAGAACGGTGTTCCCGTAATTGAAGCAGGGGTAACTGTAATTAAAAAAAATTCCATCCGCGTGCGTCTTACCAGCAATCCGGGTTCGTACATAATGGTAAGCATTACCAGCCCTTCTTCCAACCGCACCGCTTACATAATCGGCAGTTACGGTTTTGACAATAAGGCCGGCGGCCGGGGTTTTGCGAAGGACCTTGTCTGGGAAAGCGAACAATCCGGAGCCGATTTTCAATACGGGACGACAAAATATTTTTAAAAAGGAGGTGACGCAATATGGCGATTAAAAAGGCGAAGAAGGCAGTAAAGAAAGCGATGAAAAAGGGCGATAAATACGTGTGCGGAGTCTGCGGAATGGCGGTAACCGTGGATAAAGCGTGCGGTTGTACCGACGCCTGCGATATACTTTGCTGCGGCAAAGGGATGAAGAAGAAATAGTTCCGCGGAGGGCGATGGCAAGAAATATTTGCGTGATTCTGCGGGCGGCGCGGACCCCTTTTCTGGTCGTATTCATCCTGCCGTTTATCTGCGGCTCCCTGATTGAAAAGGGTTCTTTTTACCCGTTGCGCTTCTGGCTGGGCGTGGGTGCCGTTGTATTTTCCGGGGCGGCCGCGAACCTGTTCAACGACTACGCGGATTCCAAATCCCGGGCCGACTGGCAGGACACCAGGCATTATCAATTTTTCGGCGGCTCCAAACTCATCCAGCAAGGCGTCCTCCCGGAAAGGTTTTTTCTCGCCGCAGCCCGGATAAATCTTCTCTTATCCCTGTTGCTTGTTTCCGGCCTGGCGGCGCTGATGAAGGACGCAAAGGTCTTGTTTTATTACGCGGTAATTATTTTTTTCGCGTACACCTATTCCGGCCCGCCTTTCCGGTTTTCCTACCGCCGGCTGGGCGAGGCGGTTGTCTTTCTGCTCTTTGGACCGGCCATCGTGATGGGAGCGTACTTTATCCAGACCGGAATCTTCCCCTCCGCCGGAAGTTTCTATCCTTCCCTGCCCTTCGGTTTTCTGACCGTTGCCCTGCTCTTTGCAAACGAGGTGCCCGATTTTCCCCAGGACGTAAAAGTTTCCAAGCACAACTGGGTCGGCATCATCGGCCCGGGGAAGGCGTATATTCTTTATGAACTTATCATGTGCTTTGCTTTTGCCGCCGTAATATTTAACGTCTCCGCGGGTTATTTGAATCGATTTGCGCTCTTTGCGCTCCCCTGTTTTTTGGTCTCTTTTGCCGCCGCCTCAATCCTGAGAAAAGACTGCCGGAATAAAGACAGGTTGGCCGTTTCTTCTTTTTTGACGGTTTTTGTCCACCACCTTACCGCGCTTATTCTCATCTTCAGTTTTATCCGGTGAAAAAACGAGTATCGGTTATCGGCGGCGGTTTTGCCGGAATTGCGGCGGCGCGCGTTTTTTCCCGCTTCGAAAGAGAAATAGAGTGCACGGTCTTTGACCGGAAAGAACACTTTGAATTTCTGCCCCTCCTCCCGGATGTCATCGGCGGAAAGATACGGTCCGGATTCTTGCGGGTTTCTCTGCCGGATTTAAGCAAAAAATTCGGTTTTCGATTCAGGAACGAGAGCGTTGAAAACGTGGCCCTTTCGGAAAAGAGCATACTTGCCGGCAAAGGAGCCGAGGGCTATGATTACCTGTTGATATCCTGCGGTTCGGAGACCGATTTTTACGGTAACGCCGGAATAGAATCCGGGGCCTGTAAACTGGACGGCGTGGACGATGCGGAAAGGATTATCGGAATGGTCGGGCAGGACCGGTACGAAACTTATCTTGTTTCCGGGGGCGGGTACACCGGCGTTGAGGTTGCGGCAAACCTCAAATTCCGCCTGGAAAAGACCGGAAAGAGACGGAAGGTTATTATGGTTGAAGGCGGCCCTTGTATTCTGGGCCGGTTGCCCGGGTGGGTCCGGGAATACGCCGCAACGGGGTTAAAAAAAGCGGGGATAGAGTGTCTGGTCAATACAAAAGTAGCCGGTATCGAAAAGGAGACGGTCTTTCTTTCTGACGGCCGGCGACTGCCGGCCGCCCTGCTGATTTGGACCGCCGGCGTAAGGACCCCCGATTTTCTTCGGAACGCGGACAGCAGGAAGACCGAACAGGGCAGAATATATGTTGATGAATATCTCAAGACCGGCCGGTCTTGTTTCCTGGCCGGAGACGCGGCGGGTTTCGTTTCTTTCGGACAGCCGTTAAGGATGTCGGTCCAGTTTGCGCTCTCGGAAGGCAGGCGCGCCGCCTTCAATATCATAAAAGAGATTAGAGGGGCCGCGCCCGAAAGGTACCGGCCTTTCGACCCGGGTTATATCGTGCCGATGGCTGCCGGCCGGGCGTGCGGCGAGGTGTTGGGGGTTAACGTCAGGGGCCGGGCGGCCCTTGCGCTTCATTACATTATGTCCGTATACCGTTCTTGCGGGCTGAGGAATAAATCGGGGATTTTGTTTGATTTAATAAAGGCCGCTTTTGCTTAAAATTGCGGCCGGGGAGGATTTATGAAGGACTGGGCGAGTTTGCCTCTGCGGTTGAGTCTCGGGATAATCTTTATTGCGCACGGCGCGCAAAAGGCCTTCGGCTGGTTCGGCGGAAACGGCATCTCCGGTTTTGCCGGCATGCTGACGAACTTAGGGTTCCGTCCGCCTCTTTTCTGGGCATGCCTGACCGCCTGCACGGAACTTATAGGCGGCCTCTTGTTAATTCTGGGGCTCTTTACCCGGATGGCCTGCGCCCTGCTCTTCGTCGTGATGCTGGTGGCCGTGACCGCGATTCATTTCCCCAACGGGTTCTTTGCTTCCAACGGCGGGTTTGAATTCAATTTTCTGATAATGGCCGCGCTCGTCTCCCTGGCTATAATGGGAACCGGCAAATTCAGTTTAAATCGGAAATTTTAGCGGCGCCGGCCTCACCGGATATGCTATAATAAAACCAGCAAGAAAGCGCGGGAATTGCAGGAAATTATTATCCCAGGATGAGCAGGACAATGAAGGGAACGGCATTGAAGACCAGGAAGATAATTTTGAAGAATCCGAGGAATGAGTAAATTGCCGTGTTGAAAGATTCCCGGGAGAGATGATACCATTTGCCGTGCATGCGGTATATCCAGTCGCCGGCGAATGTACAGATAATTACCGAAATAACAAACAGCAGGCCGTTTATGATTGTGCACCACATAAAGAATCTTTGAAGCATTTGAATGTCCATTTGTCATCCTCCTCAAGGCATATTTTACTCCAATATAGCGGTTTGTCAATTACCGCACAATAGTCGGGCGGTTGGCTCAGTTGGTGAGAGCGCTACCTTCACACGGTAGAGGTCACAGGTTCGAATCCTGTACCGCCCACAAAGTTAAGCGTCTATTTACATAAGCATTGCCGCAAGGGAGTTATGAAGAAACCATATAACCATTGTCCGGCAGAGAGAGGCTGATGCAGGACTATCCTTCCATGGCTTGGGTTTTGCTCGCGCTCACATGCCTCCTCGCAGGTTTTGGGATGAACCCCCGGATTCGACAGACTTGGCGCTGGGGACGAACACGCTCAAGTTTCCCCATGTCTGCATTTGGGGCCGGAATCGTTATCGCGACGCTTGGCATGCTCACCGCAACGGCGTTCGGATTTCTGCCGTTTCCCACCCTGTTCCTATCGGTTCCCCTGCTGTCGGTTGCGGCGCTGTGTGATTCATGGCGTAACAGCCGGGCAAAGCAGCGGAAAGCAAAAAGTCAATTTACTGATGCCAATGAAAAAATCAGGTGACGCGCCGGTAAAATCAATCCACGAATTTGATTTCAATCTCATCTGCGAGTACTTTTCGAGTTTAGAGCGGCAGGGTCCGGGCAGTCCGGAAGTTACCCTGAAAGCTTTGAGCTTTATTGATAATCTGAACGAAAAATCCCGCATTGCCGATATTGGTTGCGGAACGGGCGGCCAGACCATCACCCTGGCGCAAAATACGCCCGGGCATATTACCGGCGTTGATTTGTTCCCGACATTCATCGATCTTTTCACTGCCCATGCCAAAAAATTCAACCTGGAAGATAGAATGAAAGGCGTTGTCGGATCAATGGACAAACTTTCCTTCAAAGACGAGGAATTGGATTTGATCTGGGCGGAAGGCTCAATCTATAACATTGGTTTTAAAAAGGGCCTGGTTGAATGGAGAAAATTTTTGAAAAAAGGAGGCTATGTTACCGTTTCCGAGGCCTCATGGTTCACCGAGAAGCGACCGGAAGAAATCGGTACGTTTTGGAAAGATGCTTATCCCGAAATCGACACCATTGCAAAGAAAGTGGCCGTAATGCAAAAGGCGGGATATCTTCCGGTTGCCGCATTTATTTTGCCTGAAAATTGTTGGGTTGACAATTTTTATAAACCGCAAATTGCGGCGCAGGAAAATTTTTTGAAAAAACACGCGGGCAGCAAAACCGCCGAAGAATTTATTGCCAATGAAAGGCGCGAAGCGGAATTGTACGGGAAATACAAAGAATTTTACGGATATGTTTTTTATATCGGCAAAAAGAGATGAACCGGATAGAGGCGCTCTATGCGGAACTCAGGGATAAACACGGAAAACCGGGAGGTCAGTGGAGTCTCTGGTGCAAGCGGCCCAAGACGCTTGAAGAAAAGGAACTGATAGCGATAGAGGCGATCCTGACCCAGCGGGCAAACTGGAAGAACGTCCAGTTGGCGGTCGCCAACCTCAAAGGAGCGGACTGCCTCGGTCTGAAAAAGATTCTGTCGAGCGGCGGCCGCAAACTTTCCCGGCTGGTAAGGCCTTCCGGGTTTTATCGGCAGAAAGCGGAGCGGTTGAAGATACTGGCCCGTTTTATGCTGGAAGACTGCGGAGGAATCAAGGGCGCTTCCGGGATGCCCCTGAACGAACTGCGGGCCGGGTTGCTGGCGCTCAAAGGTATTGGCCCGGAGACCGCAGACGACATCCTCCTCTACGGCTTGGAGAAACCGGTCTTCGTCATTGACGAATATACCAGGCGCCTGGTCCGCCGCTTGAACCTGGCCCGGGTTCTTTCCTATCAACCCCTCCAGGAATTATTTGAAAAACAGTTAAAGAAGGACTATCGCGCCTATCAGGATTTTCACGCTTTAATCGTAATTAATGGTAAAATAATAGCGTGAAGATACTGATTGCCGGCGGCGCCGGATTTATCGGCAGTTATCTCTGCGAACATTACTGCGGTCAGGACGCAGAGATAATCTGCCTGGATAATCTCATTACCGGCTCAAAGGCGAATATCGCCTCTCTCCTGAAACGAAAAAATTTCACGTTCCTAAAAACAGATGTTTCCCGGCCCCTTCCGAAATTGCCGAAGGAAATCAATCTCATTTTTAATCTGGCCTCACCGGCCAGCCCGGTGGATTATTACCGTTACCCCCTGGAGACTTTGCGGGTCGGGTCAATTGGTACGGAAAATCTGCTGGAACTGGCCCGGAAAGAAAGAGCGGTCTTTGTGCTGGCTTCCACCAGCGAGGTCTACGGCGACCCGGTGGTCCACCCCCAAAAAGAAGATTACTGGGGCAACGTCAATCCAAACGGGCTGCGCAGCGTCTACGACGAGAGCAAGCGCTACGCCGAGGCGGTTACCGCGGCTTACCGCCGCAAGTATAACCTCAAGACCGCAATCAGCCGTATCTTTAATACCTATGGTCCCCGGCTGCGGCCGGCTGACGGCCGGGTGGTTTCCAACTTTATTTCCCAGGCGCTGGCCGGCAGCCCGGTTACCGTCTACGGAGACGGAAGCCAGACCCGCAGTCTCTGTTACGTTTCCGATCTGGTGGCCGGTTTGGCGCGGCTTGCCGGAAAGGCAGATGCCGCTGATAACGTAGTTGTGAACCTGGGCAATGCGCGCGAAATTACGATTCTGGAACTGGCCGGGATGATAATTTCTCTATGCCGGTCCCGGAGCAAAATTATTTTTCAGTCCCTGCCGGACGATGACCCGGCCCGGCGCTGTCCGGATATTTCCCGGGCCAAAGAGATTTTGGATTGGGAGCCGTTGGTTCCATTGGAAGAAGGGTTAAAGAAGACGATTGGCTGGTTTAAAGGGAGGGGTAAATAATGGAGCAGTTTGACCTGGCAATCCTGGGCGCCGGACCCGGCGGATACGTAGCCGCCATCCGCGCCGCGCAACTGGGGCTGAAGACCGTTTTGATTGAAAGAGACCTGGTCGGCGGCACCTGTTTGAACTGGGGTTGTATTCCCACCAAATGCTGGGCCGACATCGCCCACACCATCGAAAAGACGAAAAAAGCATCCGGCCAGGGCGTTGTCTTCGGTCAGCCCCAGATTAATATCGGTGAATTGGTCGGTTGGAAGAACAAGGTGGTGACCGGTCTGCGCACCGGCATCGGCTACCTGCTGAAGAATAATGGCGTAAATCTAATTATGTCCGAAGGTTCGCTTGCGGCTGATGGTTCAATCAGGACAAAGGATGCGGAGATAAGAGCGCAAACGATTATTCTGGCAACCGGTTCCAGCCCTGCCCGGCCCAAGTTCTTCCCGTTCGGCGACGGTCGGTATATAACTTCGGATGAGATAATCAACATCCAGAAACTGCCGGCCAGCCTGGCGGTGGTCGGCGGCGGCGCCATCGGCTGTGAATTCGCCTCCATCTTTGCGGCTCTCGGCGTAAAGGTGTCCCTTTACGAGATGCTGCCGTACCTTCTGCCGCTGGAGGATTCGGAAGTCGGTATCACGATGGAACGCATCTTTAAGAAGCGCGGGTTGGAGGTGGTTGTCGGCCGCGCTGCGGAAAGGCCGGAACTGGAAAAATCGGAATTGGTGTTAGTGGCCATCGGCCGCCAGCCAAACACCGGGGGTATCGGTCTGGAGGAGGCCGGAATCGCCACGGACCAGAAAGGATTTGTGGTTACCGACGATGGATTGCGGACCAGCGTTAAAAACATCTTTGCCATCGGCGACATTTCCGGCAAAGGCCAACTTGCCTATCTGGCCAGCGAGCAGGGCGTATCCATTGTAGAGCGGCTGGTCGGGCACGACCATCCGGTCCAGGACCGGTTTATGCCCTCCTGTATCTTTACGATGCCGGAGGCAGGTACTTTTGGGTTGAAAGATGACGATATTAAGGACCGGAGAGACGGTTACAGGGTAGGTAAATTTCCGTTTACCGCTTTAGGCAAGGCGCACTGTATCAACGAGACGGACGGGTTTGTCAAGATTATCGCGGAGAAGGAGACCGGTCTGGTCGTTGGCTGCCAGATTGTGGGGCCCAACGCCGCAGACCTGGTTCACATCGCCAGCACTGCGGCAGCCGCCGAAGCAACCCTGGAGACGATTACCGGGACCATCTTCGGCCATCCTACCCTGGCCGAGGGTGTGAAGGAAGCCGCGGAAGCATCCCTGGGCCGCGCCATCCATCTGCCGCGCAGCCAAAAATAGAAAACCTGATTTAAATCCATTTCTCAGCCTTTGTTTTAACAAGGCAATAATGAATAGACTGGTTCAATCAATATGGAATTTCGCAGGGTTCCCTTTAAGAGCGTTTATAATTCCCGAAAAAGCTCAAGGAAGGTTAAAATTAACAACGCTAAAGGAGGAAAGATTCAAGGCAGTTTCTCCTTTCGTTAAAGGAAAAATTCTTGATGTGGGTTGCGGAGAAAACGAGTTTATTTCGGAGTATAGAAAATCAGGAAATGAAGGAATAGGGTTGGATGTTATAAAATATGAAAAAGTTGACGTTGTAGTTGAAAACACAAAGACTCTTCCATTTAAAGATGAAGAGTTTGATACAATAACCATAATAGCGGCGTTTAATCACATACCCAAATCTCACAGAAAAGAGACGCTCAAAGAAATAAGAAGGGTTTTAAAGAAGGATGGAACATTAGTAGTTACGATGATAAACCCCTTTGTCGGTTGGCTTTGTCATAAACTCACTTATTGGGATTTTGACCGGCGTGCCAGGGAGTTCAATGTGCGAGAAGAAAACTACGGAATTAAAAGTTCAGAGATAGTTAATTTTATAGAGTACGGTGGATTTAAACTAAGGATGACAAAACATTTTGATTATGGTTTAAATAAAATTTTTGTATTTAGTAAAGGCGGAACCGGATGGAGCCCGAATCGGGATTGTTTTTATGATACACAGTGAATTTTTAGTTATTATTCCCGCGTTTAACGAGGCGGGCCGTCTCGGCGCCGTAATCGAGGGCGTCAAAACTCATCTCCCGCAGGCAGACATTCTGGTCGTCAACGATGGGTCCAATGACCGCACTTCGGAGGTAGGCAGCCGGGCCGGCGCCAGAGTTATCAACCTGCCTTTTAATCTGGGGGTAGGCGCCGCGCTCCAGACCGGGTATAAATTTGCGGTTAGCCACGGCTATAAGTATATTATTCAATTGGACGGAGACGGTCAACACGACCCCGTATTTTTGCCTTCTTTCCTTAAGGCAATCCAGACTTCCGGTAATGACCTGGTAATCGGTTCCCGGTTTCTGGCCGGCGGACGCTATGAAGGTTCGTTTATCCGTTTGGCCGGGATACGCTTTTTTGGTCGGTTGGCATCAATTCTTACCAAACAGCGGTTGACCGACCCAACTTCCGGTTACCGAGCAATCGGAAGACCGGTATTGGAATTTTGCGTCCAGGACTTCTATTCTTTTGATTATCCCGATGCGGATTTTCTTCTTGTTCTTCATCGGGCCGGATTCAGGATACAGGAAATTCCGGTGAAGATGAACCCCAGAACAGGCGGACAGTCGCAGCACCGGGGGCTTGGTCCTTTCAGATATATTTTTAAAACCATGCTTTCTATCTTAGTAAATCTGCTGCGGGAAAAACCAATTAATACAGGGAGGTAAACTATGTCCTTCAGGCTTACTTTGCTGTCTATCCTTATTAGTCTTAGTATAATGTTTGGTATTGTGGAATTGGTTCGGCGGGGAAAGTTGAAAGAGGAATACTCCTTCCTCTGGCTCCTGACTGGCTTTGTCCTGTTTATCTTGACTGTACGGTACGACCTGTTAGTCAAATTGACCGCAGCAATCGGCGTCATTACGCCGGTCAACACGCTCTTTTTCTTCGGTTTACTCTTTGTAATTATTTTGTGTCTCCACTATTCCCTCAAGATTTCCCAGTTGGCAACGCAGGTGAAGACCCTGGCGCAGAAGGTTGCGCTCCTGGAAGCGAAAGATGAAAAATTGTAATTTTTCGGCTCCGGAAAGTAATATTTTAAAAGTCGTTACTTTTCTTCTTCTGGGAACGATTATTTATTCCAATACCTTCCACGCATCGTTCCATTTTGATGACGGCTATAACATCGTCAATAATTCAGCCATCCGTCATCTCTGGAATCTGAAAGATATGTGGATTTTCTTCCCCACCCGTTTTCTAACCTACCTCTCCCTTGCGGTTAATTATCACCTTCACCGTTTATCCCTGCCCGGCTACCACATCTTCAATCTTGTGGTTCACTTGGGCGCTGCCATATCTGTCTCCTGGTTTGTTCTTCTTCTATTTTCCACCCAGGCAATTAGGAGCGCGGCAATAGCCCGGCACGCTAACCTTATTTCCTTCCTTTCCGGATTGATATTCGTTTCCCACCCGGTTCAGACCCAGGCGGTAACCTATATAATCCAGCGCACCGCTTCCATGGCTGCGTTCTTTTACCTGCTTTCTGCCTGCCTCTACGTAAAGTCAGGGGTAAGCCGGGAAGAAGATCCGAAGTCCGCGGCCTGGTCAAGGTTCTATGTCGGTTCGATCGCAGCAGCCGCCGCCGCGCTCTTTACAAAGGAGACGGCGGCCACTCTGCCGTTTATGTTGTTGCTATGCGATTTCTTTTTTTTCTCCGATATTCCCAAAAATAGAATCAAGCGGGTCGCACCGTTTTTTATTCTCCTGGCGGGCTTACTGACAACTTTTCTCTTGACCGGTTGGAGCCGATTGGCGACTACCAGGATATTGAAAGAATCGCAATCCGGCCTGACAGCCATTTCTCCCGGCCAATACCTTCTGACTCAGTTCCGGGTTATTATCACCTATCTGCGCCTACTCCTGATTCCGGTTAACCAGAATCTGGACTACGACTATTCCATTGTCCGGACATTGTGGCAGGCGCCTGTTTGGGCCGGTTTTCTCCTCCTGGTTTTACTCCTGACATTTGGTATCATTCTATTTCGGAAACATCGGTTGCTTTCTTTTGGTCTTTTCTGGTTTTTTATCGCCCTTGTCCCTGAGTCCAGTATTCTTCCTATAAGAGATGTTATTTTTGAACACCGCCTTTACCTGCCGATGGCCGGTTTCGCGCTCTTTCTGCCTTCCGCCGTTTTTTACACGGTCAGGGAAAAGCGGCTGAAACAGGCGGTAATTATTCTGGCGGCGTTAATCGCCTGCTATTCCGTAATGGCTTACACCCGCAACCGCGTCTGGAAGGATGAAATAACCCTCTGGAGCGATGTGGTTGCAAAATCGCCAAACAAGGCAAGACCTTATCTCAACCGGGGTCTGGCGTATTCCGTGGCCGGCGAATACGAAAAGGCGCTTGTCGACTCTAACCGCGCGATAGAACTCAGCCCGGATTACTCCGCCGCGTATTGCAACCGCGCGTCCGTCTATTATTATATGGGCAGATACAAACCGGCGATTGTCGATTATACCAGGGCAATAGAACTTAATCCGGACCTTTCAGACGCTTATTTCAACCGCGCTTTCTCCTACGAAAAAGAGAAGGAGTACGGTTTGGCAATCTCCGATTGGTCCCGGGTCATAAAAAAGAACCCCCGGGACGCAGACGCCTATTTTAACCGGGGCCGCATGTATTTGGAGACAGGGGAATACGACCGGGCGATTGACGATTTCAATATGGTTATCGGAAAGAACCCCCGTTTCGCCGAGGCTTATTTCAGCAGGGGGAACGCCTACCGTCATAAAAAGATTTACCCGGCCGCGCTTTCCGACTATAGCCAGGCGCTGAAGATTAATCCTTTATACGGGGAGGCATACAACAATCGGGCGGCAATCCTGATCCTTTTGGGCGAACACGAACGGGCCCGGGAAGATATCCGAAAGATGGAAGAGCTGGGGTACCCCTTTAATCCGGAACTGCTTAAATTTTTACCGGGAGCGGTTTATCAGGAAAAGTGATGTTTACAATTGTTTCCCGCTGTTGTAATGCATTTGACAGGCAGTCGTTTAAGTGATTTAATGATTGATATGAAGAGATTCTACGCCCGGCACTTTGCCGCGGTTTTTATGGCTGCTTTTGCGGTTGCGGTCACAGGCCTTTTTTCGCCGGTTGCGGTTTTATCCGCCGGCGCAGAAGAAGTTGCCGGCGCCGTAGCGGAATATTGCGTTACCGACTCTCCTTTGGCCGTCATTACCGCGCAGCTTCCGGACGCTTCGGCCGGCGTTGCTTACAGCCAGAAACTCCAGGCCGGCGGGGGCAAGCCGCCTTATACCTGGAATATTTCAACCGGTTTCCTGCCCGCCGGGCTTTCCTTTAACGAAAAGACCGGTGAGATTTCCGGTACCCCGAAATTGTCCGGCGCCGGCAGGTTCACCGTCCGGGTAACCGACAGCCGGGACCCGGCAGTTAGTGTTTCCCGGGTTATGACCGTTACGGTCCGCCCGCCGGTCCTGACCATAGCCGAAGCCGTCTGTCCCGGAGGTACGGCGAGAACTTCTTACAACTATAAACTTCAGGCAAACGGCGGGTTCTTTCCGTATGTCTGGAGCGTTTCAGCCGGTTCCCTGCCCGCCGGGCTTATCCTGAACCCGGCGACCGGTGTAATCAGCGGTACTCCGAAAGCCGCGGGCACCGCCAAGTTTACCGTCAAGGTTACCGACAGCCAGACCCCGCCCGCAGCCGCAACCGTTAACCTGTCCATCAAGATTGAACCGCCCACCACGCCTAACCTCTGGTTTTCTCCCATTCAGTAAAACTTTACTTCCTATCGGCTTAGATCTTCGATGGGTTTTACCTGGGGCGCTTCTATTTTTTTGATAACCCGGGGCGCGGCCCAGCGGACCGCATTAGCGATGACCTTCATTACGTTGGCGTCGTAATAGATGGGGTAGGCTTCATGGCCGGGCCGGAAATAGAAGATGCGGCCGTGTCCTCGTTCGTAACAGCACCCGCTGCGGAAGACCTCGCCGCCCTTAAACCAGGAGACAAAGACCAGTTTGTCCGGGGTCGGAACGTCAAAACGCTCTCCGTACATCTCCTCCTGCGGCAGTTCAAAGTAGTCGCCGATGCCCTCGGTTACCGGGTGGCCGGGTTCCACGTTCCAGAGCCGCTCTTTCTCGCCGATATCGCGCCAGCGCAGGTTGCAGGTGGTGCCCATCAGCCGCTTGAATATCTTGGAATGGTGGCCGGAATGGAGGACGACCAGGCCCATCCCTTCCAGCACCCGTTCCTGAACCCGGGTGACTATCTCTTCGGAAACTTCAGCGTGGGCTAGATGGCCCCACCAGGTCAGAACGTCGGTATCGGCCAGGACTTCCGGAGAGAGTCCGTGCTCCGGCTGGTCAAGGACCGCGGTTTTGGCCGACATTCCGGACTGCTTGTTCAGGTGGGCCGCGATGACTGTATGCATACCTTCCGGATATATTTTTTTGATAGATTCCTCGCTCTTTTCGTGCCGGAATTCGTTCCAGACCGTTACCTTAATCTTTTTTTCCATATTTTTAATCCTCTCCCCGATTAGTGATTTCCGGTTTTCTGCCGGAAAATGTTAAAATAAAAAGCGTTTCGCCACCTTAGCTCAGCGGTAGAGCAGGGCATTCGTAATGCTCAGGTCCGCGGTTCAAATCCGCGAGGTGGCTCTTATTTTTTGGAGAAGTGGTTGTAGCCGGGCCGGGCGGGTTTATAAAGGCGGCCGGAGGCGTCAAACACCTTGACCCCGAAAGAAGAGTCCGCAACCTTGCCCACCACGAAAAATCCGGCCCCGCATACCGCTTTTCCGTATTTCGGCCGGACGGTGAAGAGCAATTCAAACTCCTCTCCGCTGGTCAGCGCTTCCTCCGGACGGATGCCGGCGGCGCAGGGAACCTGGGAAAGGAAAATTTTACCGCCGACTCTGCTCTGCTCCGCAACCCGGGTGAAATCGCTCAAGAGACCGTCTGAGATATCAATCATCGCGGTGGCGGAAAAGAGGCGTTTAATTCGCCGCGCTTGCTGCACCCGGGGCAGAAAAGAAAGGTGAGTTTCTTCTCCTTTGTCCAGCGGACCGGAGACGCAAATCAGGTCTCCGGGTTTTGCGCCTGACCGCAGGGTCAGGTACTTTTTTTCAACGACGCCCAGGACCGCAGTTCCGATAACCAGTTTTTCAAAGGCGTTGGTGTCCCCGCCCACAATCCTGACGCGGTATTTCCCGGCCAGTTCCGATATCCCCCGGTAAATTTCTTTGGAGTAGGAAACGGTTTTTTGGGGCGGAAGCCCGACAAACACCAGCCCGTATTTCGGTATCCCGGCCATTGCCGCAATATCAGAGATGCTTACCGCCAGGGCTTTCCAGCCGATTTCGTACGGTGAAGCGCCTTCGGTGAAGTGCACCCCGGAAAAGAGCAGGTCGGTCGTCCAGAGAAGGTATTCGTTGCGCCGGTATTTAAGCACGGCGCAATCGTCGCCCACGCCGACGAGGACCCCATTACCCGGTTTGAATCCTTTTGTCAGGAGGTCTATCAAGCCGAATTCGCCGAGGCTGTGAAGGCTGGGATTGCCGCGGGGCTTCGCCCCTCGCAATGACATTTTTACCATCTATTTCTTATTCCGGCGGCGGCCTTCCAGAAGAAGCGGCAGGCCCAGCAGGTCTATGAACCCGGCGGCGGCGGCGCGGTCAAAGATGTCCTTGTTTCCGTAGGTAGCCAACGCTTCCGAATAAAGGGAATGGGGCGAGGAACGTCCCACCACCACCGCTTCGCCCTTATACAATTTTACTTTAATCTTTCCGGAGACATAACGCTGGGTGGCGTTAAAGAAGGCGTCCAGCGCCTCTTTTTCTTCAGAGAACCAGGCGCCCTGATAGACCAGCCAGGCGTAGCGCGGGGAGAGCGATTCTTTCAATTCCCACAAGTTTCGGGAGATGACCATCTTCTCCAGTTCCCGGTGGGCGGTAATGAGGATAGTGGCTGCCGGCGCCTCGTATATCTCCCGGCTCTTCAGGCCCACGGTCCGGTCTTCAACCATGTCAATCCGGCCGACGCCCGCGGCAGCGCCGAGAGAACTCAACCTGGCGATCAGTTCCCGGCCGGAGAGTTTCTTCCCGTCCAGCGCAACCGGTCTGCCGTTTTCGAAGCCAATCTCCACCAACATCGGTTTGTCGGGCGCTTTCTCCGGAGATACGGTAATCTGGTAGGCGTCTTCCGGGGGCGCCGTGTTCGGGTCTTCCAGGAGACCGCACTCAATGGAGACGCCCCAGAGGTTTTCGTCGAGCGAATAGGGACTCTTTTTGGTTACCGGAACCGGTATCCCGCGTTCCCTGGCAAATTCAATCTCTTCGTCCCGGGTCTTGAACTGCCATTCGCGCAGGGGCGCGATAATCTTCAGGTCCGGGGCCAGGGCTTTCCAGGTTAATTCAAAACGGACCTGGTCGTTGCCCTTGCCGGTGCAGCCGTGGCTGACGTATTTTGCGCCGGTCTTCCGGGCGACCTCAACCACCCGTTGGGCAATCAGGGGCCGGGAGAGCGCGGTCGCCAGCGGATATTTGCCTTGGTAGAGGGCGTTGGCCGCCAGGGATGGAAAGACATAATCACGGATGAACTCATCCCGTAAATCCTCAAAAAAGAACCCGGACGCGCCGCTCTTCCGCGCTTTCTTTTCCAGAAACTCCGGGTCGATCTTCTGACCCAGGTTCGCGGTGCAGGCGATGACCGAAAGGTTGTATTTTTCCTTCAGGTAGGGGATGATGACCGAAGTATCCAATCCGCCGGAATAGGCTAAGACAATTTTTTCCATAAGGCCACCTCATCGCATTTAGGGAACTTGGGGCATTTCAGGCAGTCGCCCCAGATTTTGTGGGGAAGGGATTTCCGGCTGATGCGTTCAAAGCCGTATTTCTGAAAAAATTCCGGCCGGCTGGTAAGCGCAAAGACCTTGGGAAGCGCCAGTTTTTTTGCTTCTTTGAGAGCGGCCAGCAGCAGTTTTCGACCGACGCCTTTATTCTGGTGCGCCGGGACAACCACCAGAGACCTCACTTCAGCCAGATTTTCCCAGGCGATGTGCAGGCTGCAGCATCCAATCGTTTTTCCGTTCTCTTCGGCAACCAGGAAGTCCCGGATTGACTCGTAGATTTCCGAGAGGGACCGGGGCACCACCGCGCCTTTCACCGCCGCCGTATTGACCAAGATGTGAATCGACTTGGCATCAACCAATTTTGCCTGCCTGATTTTCATCTTATTTTTCCTCGATAAAAACCCGCCGTCCGGAGATTTTCAGCCTCTTTTCCGCGAAGAGTTTAATCGCCAGCGGGTAAATATTGTGTTCCTGCTCGTGAATCCGGTTTAAGAGCGTTTCCGGCGTGTCCTCCGGCAGGATTGGCACCACCGCCTGCAGGATAATCGGTCCGGTATCCACGCCTTTTTCCACCAGGTGTACCGTGCAGCCGGTAAACCGCACGCCGTAGTCAAACGCCTGCTTCCAGGCCCCCAGGCCGGGGAAGGAAGGCAGGATAGACGGGTGGATATTCAACACCCGACCCGGAAAAGCGGTAAGGATTTTGTCCTTGATAACCCGCATGAACCCGGCCAGGCAGACCAGTTCGCAGCCGGCTTCTTTCAGGGCGGCCACGTATTTCGCCTCTGCTTCCGGGGAGAGGACGGTGCGTTTCGGGCCCGGCGGAATATACTGCGCTTTAATTCCGGCCTTTTCCGCCCGTTTCAGTCCGAAAGCATCCGGGTTGTCGGAAAGGACCAGTTCGATCTCCGCCGGCAGGGAGTCGTTCTTGACCGCATCAATAATCGCCTGCAGGTTTGACCCGCTTCCGGAGAGCAGCACGCCGATTTTCATATTATGGTTGTAAAACGACGACAGGCGGGACGCCTGTCCCACCGTTGTTTATATTCTTTTAATTTGTTCCAACAACCGGTCCAGCCGTTTCAGGCCGGCTAAAAGTTCTTTGATGGGAACGGGCGTTCCGTTCTTATCTTTTTTTGACTCTTTTTGGCGCAAAACTTTTTTAGCGGCGGCAATCCGATATCCCCGCCGGATAAGGAGGTCCTTAAGCCGGATAATATTTTCCAGTTCTTTTTCGGTATAAAGGCGCTGGCCGCGGCTGTTGCGCACCGGCTTCAGGAAAAAAGAAAATTCATTTTCCCAGTACCGGATGGTGTGGCTGGCGATATTAGTTTTGCGGCTTACCTCGCCAATCCTATAGTATACCTTGTTTTCGGACATAAATGAAATGTTGTCATTGCGAGGAACGAAGTGACGTGGCAATCTCAGTTTTGAAACGGGATTGCCGCGCAAACTGCGCTCGCAATGACCGCGTTATTCATCTTTTAACGGACGGGTCATCAGTTCCCGGACCGCTTTCCCCGGGTTTTTACCGTTGAAGAGCACTTCGGCAATCTGGGCGGAGATAGGCATCTCTACGCCGGTCTTTTTAGCCAGCATCAGAGCAGGCCGGACGGTGTAATAACCCTCCACCACCGATTCCTGGCCGGCGATAATCGTTTTTGGGTCTTCGCCCCGGCCGATCGCCAGTCCGAAGCGATGGTTCCGGGAAGCCGGGCTGCTCGCGGTCGTAATCAAATCGCCCAGGCCGGAGAGACCGAAGATGGTTCTTTCCCGGCCGCCCAGCGCTTTGCCCAGCCGCGCCATTTCAGCCAGGCCCCGGCAGAGCAGCGCCGCTTTAGTGTTTTCACCCAGGCCAAGACCTTCCACAATCCCGGCCGCGATCGCCAGCGGGTTTTTGAGCGCGCCGCCTAACTCTACGCCGGTCGGGTCAAGACTGGTATAGATTCGGAACTTTTCGGAGTTAAGAATGTTCTGACAGAGGGCGTTAAAATTTTCATTCTCTCCGGCGCAGACCGCGCCGGCCGGCAATCCGGCGGCCAGTTCCCGGGCGATGGTTGGTCCGGAGAGCACCGCATAATCAACCCGGCCCATCTCGGAGCGCAGGACTTCGCTCATCCGGAAACCGGTCTTCTCTTCCAGACCTTTGGTGGCGATGAGAAAAGGGCCCTTCGCTTTTATTTTGGAAAGGTTCGACATTGTTTCCCGGAAGGCGAACGACGGCGGAGCCAGGATGAAAAGACCGGCTTCTTTTACGTCTTCCAGCGAAGCGGTAACCTTTATTTCATCCGGCAGAAGTATTCCCGGCAGAAATTTGGGATTTTCCCTTTTTTCCGCCAGCACCTTTCCGTAATCCGGGAACTTTTCGTAGAGGATGACCCGCCTGCCTTTTCGGACCAGGAGCAAGGCGAGGGTTGTTCCCCAGGCGCCGGCGCCGATTACCGCTGTCATTTCCATTTAACTTTGGGTTCCTGCCCGGAAAGAAGCCGCTTGATATTCTTCCGGTGCGCCAGAAAGACCAGTACCGTAATCAGAGCGCCGAAAGATAGAAAGGCGAGCCGGCGGTTGGCCAGGTGCCAGAGCAGGGGAGGCAGAGAAATGGCTGCGGCCAACGAGGCCAAAGAGACGATGCGGCTGGCCGCAAAGATTACCAGCCAGACCAGCAGAACAAAAAAAGCGGTCAGAGGCGAGAGGCCGATTAAGACGCCTAAACTGGTTGCCACCCCCTTGCCGCCTTTAAACTTTAAAAATACCGGAAAGGTATGGCCGATAATCGCGGCCAGACCGACGGCAATTATCCAGCCGGACGGCAAAAGACAGGTTTGGCGGGCCAGGATGGTGGGCAGGAAACCTTTGACGGCGTCCAGCAGCAGGGTGGCGGCCGCCGGTTTTTTACCGATTACGCGCAGGATGTTGGCCGCGCCGATATTGCCGCTGCCCTTCTTGCGGATATCGATACCATAGGACCGTCCGATTAAATAACCGAAGGGGATCGACCCTAAAAGGTAACCGCCGACCAGCAAACACAAACCGACCAGGTTCAAATCATAATGTCATTGCGAGCGCAGTTTGCGCGGCAATCCCGGTTTTCAAAGATGAGATTGCCACGGCGAAAAACGCCTCGCAATGACAAATTTATCTACGCTACGCCGATCAATTGTTTGGCTTTGATCGCCGCGGTGGCCGCATCTTCACCGTAGGCATCAGCGCCGATTTCGTCTGCGTAGGCCTGGGTAATCGGAGCGCCGCCGATCATCACCTTTACCTTATCACGCACGCCGGCCGCCTTCAGAGCATCGATTACGCCTTTCATTCCGGTCATGGTGGTGGTCAACAAGGCGGACAGCCCGAGGACCTGAGCGCCTTCTTTGGCTGCGGCCACGAACTTTTCCTCCGGAACGTCTATTCCCAGGTCCATCACCTCAAACCCGCCGCCTTTCAGCATCATTACGACCAGGTTCTTGCCGATGTCGTGAAGGTCGCCCTTTACCGTGCCGACCGCAACCTTGCCCAGCGGCTTTATGCCGGCCTTGGTCAGGAGGGGCTGGAGGATATCCATGCCCGCATGCATCGCCCGGGCGGCAATCAATACTTCCGGCACGTAGAATTCGTTGGCCCGGAATTTTACTCCCACCACGTTCATCCCGGCGATAAGCCCTTTATTGAGAATGTCCGCCACCGGAACGTTTTCGCTTATGGCCGCGGCGACTAAACTCTTTACGTCGGCTGCTTTTCCGCCGATTACGCTGTCCGCAATTTTCTGTAAATCCGCCATTTCCCTTTCCTCCGTTTTGTGAATAAAGATACAAACTACTATTTTAAACCACCTGAAAGTTGCTGTCAAATTAACATCAGAAGACGTTTTTCAGAAATTTCAGCGCTTTCTTGCCGGCGGGTTCCACAGAACCGTTTCAAGGTTTTTTATCCGGAGCCGTTTGAGAAAATCAAGATGGGGACGGAGGTCGCCCGCTTCAAGCAGGTTGTGGGAATCGGTGGCCAGCGAAATCTTTACCCCTTCATCCAGGCAGGTTTGGAAGAAGCGCGGGTCCGGTTGGTTGGTGTGGAAATTAAGTTCCGCGGCCGCCCCGAAATTTTTGAGCATGCCCGCCAGCGGCCGGTAGAGTTCTTTCGGGACGGGCAGACCGCCCCGCCGGAAGAAGCGAAAAGGATGCGCCAGCACGTCCACCCCGTTTTCCAGCAGCGATTCGCAGGTTCGGAGAAAGGCGCGCTGCAATTGGCGGGCGCTTCCGTTTATTGCCTCCGGAGGCAGGTAGTGGACCGCGCCGACCAGAAGGTCCCAGCCATTTGCATCGTCGGGGAGTAGAGTCATCTTTCCGTTTTTGTCTATCTCAACCTCTAACCCGAATCGGGAAAAAGGGGAGCGGGCTTTCAGAACTTTCCGTCGGTAAGCGTCCATCCGGTTGTCCGCCTTGTTTCTGAGGAGCGATGGTTCATGGAAGTACCGGCCGGACCAGTAGTCCTTTTCGGAGAGGTAGAGTTGGCCGGCATGTTCCGTGAAGCAGACGCGTTCCAGTCCGAATAATTTCGCCCTTTCGATAACCGTTTTTATCGTTACGTCTTCTCCGCAGTAGGCAAATTCCGTATGGCAGTGATTGTCGGCCAGCCCGTCATCATTTTTTAGGCGCTTTTGGCTGACGGATATCCGGTTTTCGGTTATCCGGAGAAGAAGATAGGAGAACGGCGCTTCGCACAACGCCGGCGCAGTCAGGTAGGCAACGTTGTTTTTACGGGTTAATTCCGGGATTCCCGGGTGGTAATGTCCGCTTATCGAAAGCAAAACTTTGTTTCGGCGGTAGACATCGGACGTTTCCGCCGCATTGACCAGGTTAAAAGGATATTCGCTTGCTATTTCCGGCTGAACCGGATTGTGCTGGAGAACGATAATCTTCTTATCCGGGTGCTTCTTCCTTGTTTTCGACAGCAATTCCAGGTCCTGCCTGTTCCGATAGGCGAAATCTCCTTTTTGATACTGGTCCGCGAAAATGAACAGAATATAATCTTTCAGAAAATTGGGCCCGGTTTGCTTTGAAAAGACGGTGAAAAATCGTTTATAGTCGCCGTCATGATTGCCGGGAAGGGAAATCAAGGGTATGCCAAATTCGTCAAGTTTTTGTTTGACTTGTTTTAAGTTGTTTAGCGCCCGGGAATCCGTGCCGTCATTGATTACGTCTCCCAGTAGGACAATTCCGTCAGGCATTCCTTCTCGCAACAGCGCTGTCCGGATACGGTCCAGAAATTCACAACCGTATGTTGTCTTACGCTCCCGGGGGGTGATGCCGGAGTTGTCTTTTGCTCCCGAATAGTGAATGTCGGCAATAAGCAGAAGTTTTAAAGTTGTCATTTTTCCCGGGTATAAATTTTCAGGTAAGCATATTTTTGCCAATCCGCCGCTATCTTTTTTTATTAAATAGTCCGATGAGGCGGTAGACCAGCCGGGCGGCAAAATAGGATGATGGGGTGTGGTGCAGACTGCCGTTCAGTTCCACGACGTCAAAGCCGACTATTCGGTGTTTCTGCGCTAACCGGCGGAGAAAACGGTCTGTTTCAGACCAGCCAAGACCGCCCGGTTCCGGCGTTCCCACCGCCGGGACTTCAGACGGGTCAAAGAAATCCAGGTCTATGGAAAGGTAGACATATTCCGTAAGGTTGTTTGATATCAGAGAGAGCCAATCTTTTCCTTTCTTTAATTTTTCCGCCCAGATAACGTTCACCCCCACCTTGCCTCCCCCCTCACCTTTATCCTCTCCCCTCAGGGGAGAGGAATGGTGAGGGGAGGAAAGGAGCGGCAGGTCTTCGGAAGGAAGGCAGCGGACGCCCATAATGGTAGTCGGAATCCCCATCTCCATTATCCGGCGGCTGACGCAGGCATGGTTATATCCGGTTCCCTGGTATTTTTCCCGGAGGTCGGCGTGCGCATCCAGGGTCAGGACCGAAATCTTCGGGTATGTTTTGTGAAATGCTTTTACCGCGCCTGCGGTTATTGAGTGTTCCCCGCCCAGGATGACCGGGAAGGCCCGGTTTTTCAGAATTTTGGCGGTGTACTTTTCCACTTCGTTCACTGCGGCTTCCGGTCGGGAAAGGTCCGGCCAGAGTTCCGGCAGGGTGGCGATTCCCAGGTCAGACGGTTCAAAACCCAGGGATTCGTCGTACATCTCCAGGAACCGGCTGGCCAGAATTATCTCCTGGGGGCCGAAACGAGTTCCGGCCTGATAGGAAGTGGTGCTGTCGTAAGCAACCGGCAGGATTGCCACCCGCGCTTTTTCCGTCGGCAGCGGCGGAAGCCCGGCAAAGGTGTAGGGTATTTCCATTTTAGAGAATCAAGACTGCGGCCGAAACGACGGTTGTCCACCGGCCGTCCTTGTCGCCGATGGCCGACTGGGTGGCGTTGGTTGTCTTGACTATCTGGTCGCTCAGCCGCCAGATCTGTTTCTTTTCGTCGTAACTGCTGTCCGGGTCAAACTTCACGCCCAGGGTGGTGGCCAGCATCTGGGCGG
>CAZBFL010000001.1:9779-24797 GCA_964491175.1 uncultured bacterium | reverse complement strand
ACTCGGCCACCCGCTGTCACTCCTGCCTCTTCGTCGGAGTGACTGACTTCGCTCCCTTCGAATCCTACCCTTCAGGTAAAACTTACATGCTCCGGTGGTAGGATTCGAACCTACAACCTACTGGTTAACAGCCAGCCGCGCTACCGTTGCGCTACGCCGGAAATATTTTTACAGTTGGAATTGATGGTGTTTCTGGAAATAGGGGACCAGCCCCCCTTCCGCCAGGATGGAAAGCATTATCTTTGGAAGAGGTTTGAATTCAACGGTTATTTTCCGGGTGACGTTGACCAGCCTGCCCTTGCTGAAATCCAGTTCAATCTCGTCGCCTTCCCTGACGCCGGAAGTATCGCACTCAACCAGCGGCAGACCGACGTTGATGCTGTTCCGGAAGAAGATTCTGGCAAAGGTTTGGGCGCAGACCGCGGCGACACCGGCATACTGGATGGCCAGCGGCGCCTGCTCGCGGCTGCTTCCGCACCCGAAATTTTTACCGGCTACGATGATGTCTCCCGGCGCAATCTTCTTTACGAATTCCGGGTCTAAATCTTCCAGGAGATGGCTGGCCAGTTCTTTCTTATCCAGCGTCTTAAACTTGTATCTTCCGGAGATGATATAATCGGTGTTAATATCATCTCCCAGGATGTGCGCTCTTCCTTTTAAAACCATAAATTCCTCCGCATCTTTAACTTTAAATTATACAACACGGTGCTGTTTCTTGCCAAATTACCGGAAAAAGGATAAAATTATCGTTTTAGGTCTCGAAAGGTAAAAAATGAACGGATTGGACTTAATCAAGAAGCGGAGGAGCGTCCGGAGTTATCGCCTGGACCCGGTAGCCAGGAACCTGCTGGAAAAGATTGTTGATGCCGGGAGGTTGGCGGCAACGGCCATCAATATCCAGCCCTGGGAATTTATCGTTATTGTTGACCCGGCGCGAAAAAAGGTATTGGCCGATATTACCGACCACGGGAAGTTTATCAAGGATGCCGGCGCCTGCATTGCGGTGACTGCCAAAGATACCAAATATTACTTGGAGGATGGTTCGGCCGCAACCGAAAATATCCTCCTGGCCGCCACGGAACTTGGCCTGGGTTCCTGCTGGGTTGCCGGAGACAAAAAACCGTATGCGGATAAGGTTTTGAGTTTCCTGAGCGTGCCCAAAGGTTACAAATTAATCAGCCTGATCGCCATCGGTTACCCGGAAGGGGATTTACCCAACCCGGCCAAGAGGCCGCTTTCCGAAGTTTTGCACTGGGAAAGATTTTAGAAAGCAGGAGGTTGCGCCTGTAGCTCAGCTGGATAGAGCACCTGCCTTCAGTTAAGGAGCCTCTATGCGAAATAGAAACGCATAGAGTGGATGCGACTATATGCAAGGAAGTCCTGTTTTGCGAAACAGGATTATTTGCAGGCAACCTCTTTCGAAGAAAGTCGGAAGAGAAGTCCTCAGAGACTATACGTCGCACACCTGAAATGGTGAAGACATAGTCCAGACCGCAACTCGGTTTAAGGGAGGCCGGAGTAATCCGGTGCGGTACGCTAAGCAGGGGGTTGGGCGTTCGAGTCGCCCCAGGCGCGCTACTCGGATATAAAAAAACAACAAAACCGAAGTGATATCTTTGACAAAGACGGAACGGTGGGGGCTTCTGTTTGTGACGGGAAGCCTTTTGCTCGGCCAGGCGGTGACTCTGTACAGAAGGACCGCAGAGGTGAGTTATCGTTACCGCGTTTCGGACAGCCAGGCCCTGGCGCAGGTTCATCGGGCGGCAACCGCGGCCGAAAGAGATAATTTAAAAACGCGCCTGGTCCGGGCCCGGATTGACCCGAACACCGCCTCCCGGGAAGAGTTGCAGGTCCTGCCGGGCATCGGTCCGGAACTGGCCGGAAGGATAATAGAATACAGGGTAGGCGAGCAATTTTTGCAGGCGGAAGACCTGTTGAAGGTTAAAGGGATCGGTTCGAAAAAACTGGAAGGGATGAAAAGGTATTTAACGATACGAACGCAATAAAATGAATGAGATTGCCACACCCTAAGTTCAGGACAGGCGGGACGCCTGTCCTACCGAAGGGTTCGCAATGACACAGGATATATTATGTATATCATTGTCGTGGGATGCAGCCGGGTGGGGGTTACGATAGCCCAATCGCTGGAAAGCGAGGGCCACAGCGTGGTGATGGTTGACCGGAGCCGGGAAAATCTGCAGAAACTGGGCCGGGCTTTTTCCGGCATTACGGTGGTTGGAAGCGGTTTTGCACCCGAGGTTTTAAAGGAAGCCGGCATTGAGCGTGCCGACGTCCTTCTGGCGGTCACCGACAATGATAATGCTAATATTGTCTGCGCCCAGGTTGCCAAAAAATTATTCAATTTGGAAAAGGTTTTCGCCCGGATTTATGACCCGGCCCGGGCGGCAACTTATCAAAAAATGGGTGTCGAAATTATCAGCGAAACCCAACTGGTGGTGGATACTCTTAAGAAAAAGGTTTTTGCGAAAGGATAAAATATGTACGTAATTATTATCGGCGGCGGGAACGTAGGACACTATCTTGCGCACCGCCTGTTTGAAGACAAACATACAATCGCTTTGGTGGAGAAAGACCGCGCCATTTGCGACCGCATCGGCCAGGAAATTGACATCCTGGTTGTAAGCGGAGACGGCTGCGAAATTGCCGTCCTGGAGGCGGCCGGTATTGAGCGCGCCGATGTTCTGGCCGCGGTTACCGGCAGCGACGAGGATAATCTGGTTATCTGCCAGTTGGCCAAGGAGGTTTTTCATATCGACCGGACCGTGGCCCGGGTTAACGACAGCCGCAACGAACATATCTTCAATGAATTAGGCGTGGACGTGCCGATAGACAGCACCGGCATCCTGGCGCGCGTCATCGAAGAAGAGGTATCCCTTTCTGATTTTGTGAATCTGGTGACCTTTCGCAAGGGAAAACTGGCGTTGGTCCGGTTTGACCTTCCGGCCGAGTCCCCGATAATTTCCAAAAAGGTTTCCGAAGTCACCCTGCCGGTGGAATCGGTGCTGGTGGCCATTGTGCGGGGAGACGGTGTTTTTATTCCGCACGGCGATACCGTTTTCAAACCCCAGGACGAAATTGTGGCTTTAACGCGCATCGGCGAGGAGAGCGCGGTCCTGAAGATATTCCTGCCTGAAATTTAAAATTCATGAAGCTTTTATCCGTACTTCCCAGGCGTATCCGCAACCTCCTTTTTTCCTTTTGGAACGGGGTTATCGGCATCGGTTATTCTCTGTTATTGCCGCTTGCTCTTCTCCTGGGGTCTGTCCTTATTATCGCTTTAGCCGCCTTTTTCGGAAGCATCGCGAAGTTCAAATGACTTTATGTTTCTGAAACCGCAAAAAGAAGATTTTAAAATAATCGGTTATTACCTGGGCAAGATTTCCGCGGGTCTGGGGATTACGATGCTGGCTCCTTTGTTTACCGCGTTTCTCTTCCGGGAGTTGAATCCGGCGCTTGATTTCATATCCGGCATCAGCGTTTCCCTGGCCCTGGGATGTCTCCTGACTTTTTTCCGGCCAAAAAAAACAGACCTTTCCCTGATTAACGGGGTTTTAATCGCCGGTATCTCCTGGTTTCTGGCGATGGCGCTCTCGGCGATTCCGCTCTTCCTTTCCGGCCACTACGTCTCTTTCCTGGACAGTCTTTTTGAGATGATGAGCGGTTTCACCACCACCGGTCTCTCTTTGACTCAGGATCTTGACCATCTTGCCCACAGTTATAACCTCTGGCGCCACGTCGCTCAATTTATCGGCGGCCAGGGCGTGGTTATCATCGCGCTCGCCTTTTTTATCAAAGGAGTCAGCGGCGCTTTTTCCCTCTACGTGGGTGAAGCCAGAGACGAGAAGATACTCCCCAACGTCATCTCCACCGCCCGGTTCATCTGGCTGGTTACCCTGGTCTATTTTGTACTGGGGGGCGCGGTTTTGACATTTATCGGTTTGCGGCTGGGCATCGGCCCGGGCCGCTCTGTTTTTCACGCGGCGTGCATCTTTATGGCCGGCTGGGACACCGGCGGCTTCACCCCGCAGAGCCAATCCATCCTTTATTACCACAGCGTATATTACGAGATAGCGACCTTCATAATATTTTTTCTGGGTTCCATCAACTTCGGTTTGCATTATCTTGTCTGGAACGGCCGGCGCCAAGAATTGTGGCGGGATGTTGAAACTAGGACCTACATCTCCACCATTACCATTACTTTATTCATAACCCTGCTGGGTCTGGTCCGGCTGCCGTTCTTTACAAACCTGCCGTCTGTTTTACGGGTTGGGTTCTACCAGGTGCTTTCCGGTCACACCGGAACCGGTTTTATGACCGTAACCTCCAGTCAGTTTTCCCGCTGGAACGAGTTGGCGCTTCTGGGTATTATCCTGGCGATGGCCGCCGGCGGTTGTGCCTGTTCCACGGCCGGCGCCATCAAGGCCTTGCGCATCGGCGTCATCTTTAAGGGTTTCTGGCGTCAGATGAAGATGATTCTGATGCCGGAACAGGGGATAGTAATTGAAAAGATTCATCATTTTCGGGACACAATTCTTGGGGATAACCAGATTGCGGCCGCCGGCTTAATATTCCTGGCCTATCTTTTTCTCTATTTGCTGGGCTCCCTGGCCGGCGTTCTCTGCGGATACCAGTTTTTACCCTCTCTCTTTGAATCGGTTTCCGCGGCGGCCAACGTTGGCCACACCATCGGTATTACCGCTGTGACGATGCCGGCAGTTTTGAAGGTTACCTACATGCTGCAGATGTGGATAGGTCGCTTTGAATTTATGGCAATTTTCGGACTTTTCGGTTTTCTCTTTTCCTGGGCCAAAGGCAGGTAACCGTTGTCATTGCGAGCCCTTCGGTAGGACAGGCGTCGCCAACACAGCAGTAGGACAGGCGTCCCGCCTGTCCTGAACTCAGGGCGCGGCAATCTCAACCGTATAAACCATGTTAATTCTCTATCTCTTAGCGCTGGTTGGCAACACCGTTTCTCCTCCGTCTGTTTCCATCTCCGACCTTATTACTCAGAGCCGTTCTTATGACGGCATGGTAGTGACGACCGAGGGGGAGGCGATTGGCGATTTAATGTTGAGGGGGGAGTATGGCTGGGTTAACCTGAGCGACGGTAATAACGCCGTCGGTATTTACGGTCCCGGCAGCCAACTTGAACAGATTAAACATCTGGGCCGCTATCAGGTTTCCGGAGACAGGGTGAAGGTAACCGGGACTTTTTACGATGCCTGTCCGGTCCATTCCGGGGAGACCGATATTCACGCTTCCGGCATAGAGGTTGCCGCTGCCGGCCGTATCGTTGACGAAATTCTTGACCGGAGCAAACTGAAACTCTCTCTGGAATTGGTCCTTTTAGCGATGCTTGCTTTTGCGCTCAGGCAGTTTGTCCGTAGAGCAAACGGCGGTCAACGGAAGTAACTTGAACCCGGACCAAAGAACCGACTGATTTTGCGCTTCCCGGAACAAGGATTGTTTTTTCGTTTTCCGCCTTGCCAACCAGAAAACCCGGTCTCTTCCGGCTCTCGGTTAACAACAGAACTTCAAAATTTTTACCTTTCATCTCCAGGTTTTTCTTCACGGAGATTCCATCCTGTAATTTCCAGAGCCGTTCCAGCCGTTCCTCTTTTATCTTTTCCGGAATCTTGCCGTCCAATCTTTCGGCTCCGGTCTGCGGTCGGTCCGAATACTTGAAGGCAAACAAATCGTCAAATTTTATTTCCGCAATCACCGAGAGGGTTTTCTTGAAATCATCCTCCGTTTCGCCCGGAAATCCCACGATGATATCCGAAGTGAGCGCCAACCCGGGAATAATCTCCCTGGCCTCTTTTATTCTCTGTCGATAAAGGGACGCGGTGTAGCCGCGGTTCATCGCCTTCAGGATAGTGTCCGAACCGCTCTGCAGGGGAAGGTGAAGGTGTCGGTAGATGTTCGGATGTTCGGCGATTGTTTTAAAAAGTTCCGGTGAGACGTCCTTGGGGTGGGAGGTCATAAAGCCCAGCCGCAGGATACCGTACAACCCGGCTATCCGTGACAGAAGCCGGGGAAAATCTATAACACTGTCATTCCCGCATGTTTTAAGCGGGAATCCTGCCCCTGCTGTTCCCCGATAGGAATTGACGTTCTGGCCCAGGAGTATTATCTCTCTGACACCGCCGGCAACCATCTTTTTCGCTTCTTCCAAAACCTCTTCGGTTGGCCGGCTATTTTCCCTGCCCCGGGTGAACGGCACCACGCAGTAACTGCAGAAGTTATCGCAGCCGGTGATTATCGGCAAAAAAGCGCTGACGTTCACCCCGGATTTTTCCCTCCCCCTTGAGGGGGACGGGTGCCCTTTCCAAAGCTCTGGAAAGGGGGCGTACGAGGTGGGGGTGAGTTTAGAATCAAAAACCGCAATCTGCGCCCCTTTTTTACTCCGGGAAATCAAGTCCGGAATTACGGCCAAACTCTCCGGACCAGCCAGAAAGTTTAGATAAGGAAAAGAGCGGAAGAGTGTTTCCCGGTGCAGCGCCGGGACGCAGCCGATCAGTCCAATGATTAATTCCGGCCTCTTCTCTTTCAGGGGCCGCAGTGTTTTCAGGTTCTGGAAGAGCCGCTCTTCCGCGTGCTGCCGGACGCTGCAGGTATTGAAGATAATAACCTGCGCCTCTTCCGTTTTCCTTGTTTCCAGGTGTCCGGCGCCGGTTAGGCGCGCGGTCAGATAGGCGCTGTCGGCCTGGTTCATCTGGCACCCGAACGTCCTGATATAGAATTTCATAAATTTGTCATTGCGAGCGAAACGAAACGGCCCCGTTGTCATTGCGAGCGTCTTGTGCGCGGCAATCACGTAGCAGGACAGGCGTCTCGCCTGTCGATGGCGTAGTGCGACCCTTTTAGGGTCGCCATTGCAATTACATGCCCGGGGTTTTCAACGAAGTAATTCCGGAAAGGAGGGACCGGAGCACGGTTTTGAATAGCAGGAGTTGAACCGTCAGGGAAACGCAGGTGAGCGCGATGCAGATTATGCCGGGCTTAACCCCGTCTTCTCCGTAGCGGAGCAGGTAATGGATGCCGATGAATAAACCCAGCGGCGGAAGGAGGAAACTGAGGATATATCCGCCGGCCGGGTTGAATTCCGGGCTGCCGGATTGCGGCCCAACCTGCTTGAGCAGTTCCGCTATGAGCCGGTCCTTTTCGGTTTCGCTGAGATGCTCGGATTCGTTAATCTTTTTAATCTGTTCCGGTAAATTTTTTTCAGGCATAACACCCGTAATCCCGATATGCTTCAAGAAGCGCCTGTACGTTCTCCAGCGGCGTATCTGCCTGGATGTTGTGGGAGGTGCAGAGGATGTATCCGCCGCCGGTTGCCAGCGCTTCCACCCGGTCCTTGACTTCCTTGCGCACCTCTGCCGGCGTGCGGAACGGCATGGTTTTCTGAATCGAGATTCCGCCGTGAAACGAAAGTTTTTTGTCGAATTCCGCCTTTAGTTTTTGCGGTTTCATGCCGGCCGCTTCCGGCTGGATGGATTGGAGTATATCCAGACCGCGTTCCATCATCAGCGGTATCAGGGGGCGCACCGAGCCGCAGGTATGGTGCATTACCCGGAGCCGGTAACTTTTAGCGAGGCCGGCATAGTCGGCGAAGCCCTTCCCGAGGAAATCGGACCACATGCCGGGAGAAAGCAGGGGGCCGTTCTGGGAGCCGAAATCATCGCCCATCAGCAGGATATCCAGCTTTCCTTTGGCCGCTTCAAAGATTCTTTCGGCGTAACCGCAATAAAATTTCCGGATTTTAGAGAATATCGCCCCGGCCATTTCCGGGTTCAGGCCCATATCCAGTAGTATCTCCTGGACCCCGCGCAGATACATCGCCGGCTTGAGCTGCGCGATGCGGTTGAGGCGGTCGCCCATGAAGACGACCACCCGTTTTTCTCTGCGAACCATCTCGCATTGAGATTGTATGGCGCGGTAATCAAACCAGTCCGGCGAAGGCCAGTGTCCGTAATCGTTGACTTCTTCAACCGTTTTTGCAGAAGCGAGCGGCGATTGGGCAACTTCCCGGTAGGTTTCCGTTGCTCCGCCGGTCCGAACGGCAACCGTCCGGCGCCGCACCCCCCAGATATCCTCGTCCGTTCCGTCCGGAAATTTTTTCAATTCCGGACCGATATAGGCCGGGCCTTCAATGTAGCGCAGGTCAACGTCGTGGGCGTCAAGGAACTCTTTTTTCGTAACGTTCAGGCCGGATTCCAATTTCTGCTTAAACCCGTCCGACATCCAGAAATCGATTGGAACCCGGTCCGGCTCTTCAAAGTTGAGCGCCAGGAAAGCCCGTTCTCTCGAGTCCATATTTTGTTAATTTATCACTTTTATCCTCTCCCCTGAGGGGAGAGGGGAGGGTGAGGGGTGCCTTGATGCGGACCCGGCGCAACTATTTTGGGCTGAGTAATTTTTTTGTTGCCGCTTCGCCGCCGTTTATCAGGTAAATCAGGGGTATGGGCCGGTCCGCCTTCTCCACGAATGAAGGCCTGGCGTTCCAGGGCGTTACGGAGAGCACATTGGCCAAATCCATCCAATACTGCAGCCGGGCCGGTTTTAAATTCCAGGTCATGTGAAAGTGGTTTGCCGGCGCGAACTGTTTATATTCCAGCATACTGGCATATTTCGGCACGACGAAAGTGTGCGGCCAGGTGGCGGTGGAGGTCTGGCAGACGGCCTGTGAGAGTTTTTCCGGAAGTTCCACCGTAGATGCTTCGTCCCAGATGAGGGAAAAGAGGTTGTTAAGGGAACTGTAAGCCATCCTGCCCGCTATGCCGGAGATGCCTTCCGGCGTCACGAAGTTTACCGAATTGCCGCCGCCCGGGAAATAGAACTGGTCTGCCAGCGGCAGTCTTATCCGGTTCATAATCTCCTTTACGCTCGCGCCGGGCAGAGCCGCCCAGTCGAAGGATGCGCTGCCGGAGTTATCGCCGTCCACAAAACCTTTCTTTTCCCAGATTGCGGAATTGTTCAGTTTAACGTTAATTTTCCCGGCCAGGTTCTTTATCTCCCACGGTTCCCAGACCTTGCGGAAGTCCATGAAGAGCGGAGGGTTGCCGCCGGAGAGACAGGTGAAGAAAAGCATGGTCAGGAGCCCCTGGACATCCGCTTCGGTGGCGTAAGGCAGCGGCGGCTTTTTGCCGTTGTGGTCAAAGGTTGAGTTAAAGAGCGACTCCATCACGTCAACCACCGGCAAAGGCAGGCCGCGCCTGTCTGAACCCCATTCCAACTGGCTCATGAAACCGCCGCCGGCCGCATTCAGGTCCTGCATCAGGTCCCTGGTTATCAAATACATCGCCAGGCTCTGGTTAAAAAGTTCGCTGTCGCCCTGGGTCTTCAGTTCCAGCCGTTTGCCGACGTATTTATCAATCCAGCCGCGCAACTCCTTGAGTTCCCTTTTATCGTAAGAACCTTTTCGGAGCATATCCGCCGGCAGTTTCATATCCAGCCGGGTAATCTCAATGCCAAAAGTTTTCCGGGTGGGGAAGATGTGGGCCAGGGCGGTCTCCATGCCCATGGAGTCGTGTCCGAAGATTACCAGGCGCCTGCCCCTTAAACTTACCGCCGTAAACGCGGCGTAGCACCAGTCAATCAGCGCCTCGGCAGTTTCGCCGGACATCTTCGGTTCCAACCCGGTGTCCGGCCAGGAACCGACATTCAGGTGTGAAAGACGCCCGGACTGGGCCAGGGCGCCGGTGGCCGCGTGCGCAAAGACCACGCCCGGCTTCGGCCCGCTGTTGCCGCAGGTCAGGTTTATCGGAGTATTGGCGGGAAAGTGGCTGAGCAGAGAAAGCAGGCCAAGCTGCGGGAACGCCCAGGTATCCGGCAGACAGACCAGGGCCTGTACCCCCTCGTCTTTAAACTGCCTGGCGACGATGTCGGCTTCTTTTTCGCCGTCTATCAGTACCGGGGTCCAGACCACCGGCACAAGTCCGCCGTCAGGCGCCTTTACCGATTTGGCGATTATCTCCGCGGTCATCCGGACGATGTTTGCGGCCCGGTCCCGCGAAGGTTTGTCAACTCTCGGGTCGCAGGTGGCAAAGACTCCGATAGCCGGTACGTTCTTTTCCGCTCTGGTTGTGAGCGGCAGACCTTTCGCTCCCATAATTTTCCTCCGGAAGGGTTTTTAAAAATGACGAAGTCGGGGCGACTGGATTCGAACCAGCGACCTCTTAGTCCCGAACCAAGCGCTCTAACCAGGCTGAGCTACGCCCCGAAATTGATGAATCAGCGGGTTCGATAAATCGAACCCCTACGTTAAATTGCGTTTTCCAACTTCAAAATATACCGGGTGAATTATTTCGCTGTCATTCCCGAATGCTTGGATCGGGAATCCACACCCTTTTTGTAGTCGCCAAGCTTGCTTGGCGCTGTTAAAAGAGCCGACCAAGGTCGGCAACTACAATACTCACAATCTACGGAACTATGACGCGTTCTTCGGTTATTATTTTATCAATTTTCGCGTCTTTTGCCAAGTCCGGTATCTTTTCCTTCAGCACCTGGAATTCATAGGCAAGCGCAATTTTTTTGACTGATTTCGGCACCTGACGGAGGAAGCGGTCGTAGTATCCGCCGCCGAACCCGATGCGGCAGCCGGTTTCGTCGAAGGCGATTCCGGGCATGACAACCAGGTCTATTTCAGAAGGCGGCAACAGTTTGCAATTTTCATTCGGTTCCGGAATTCCGTAGACGCCGATTGACAGGTCGGCCAGGTCTTTTATCAAATAGAAGGTAAGCGACCGGGTACGGGTGTCGGTTTTGGGAAGCCCGATTTTTTTACCCGAAATCAACGCTTCTTTAATCAGGTTCATCGTATTCACTTCATTGCGGAAGGAAGCGTAAAGAGCGATTGCTTTTGCTTTCTGGAAATCCGGGTCGGGCAGGACGCGCTTCTTAATGCGCTCGCTCCGCGCGGCAACTTCTTTTTCGGAAAGGGCTTCCCGTTTTTGGCGGGCGGCAACCCGCATCTCCATCTTTTGGTCGAGCGCTTTCTTAAGTTCTTTCAGGTTTTCCATCCTTGTCTTAATCTCCTTTTCCTTCCCTTCTTCCGTGGGGAAGTAATAACGTCGTTCTTCCGGAATGTATGCCTGAGGTACGAAGTGTCCGGGGAATTGATGAGGATATTTATAGCCCTGGCCCCGGCCCAGCGTTTCGGCTCCTTGGTAACTGCCGACACGCAGATAGGCGGGCGTGGGCAGAACTTTTCCCCCGCGGACGTCTTCCGACGCCTTTTCCAGCGCCAGGTAAGCGGCGTTGCTCTTCAAGGCGCAGGCAAGGTAGGCGGTTGCCTGAGCGAGCGGGATTCGCGCTTCCGGCATCCCGATGAAATCGGTTGCCTGGAAAGCGCTGACTGCCAGCGGGAGCGCGGCCGGGTCGGCGTTGCCGATATCTTCGGATGCCAGGATCACCAGGCGCCTGGCGATGAAGCGCGGGTCTTCGCCGCCCTCCAGCATCTTAGCCAGGTAATACAACGCTGCATCCGGGTCGGAACCGCGCACGCTTTTAATGAAAGCCGAGATGGTATCAAAATGTTCGTCTTCAACCCGGTCGTAGCGGATTATCTTTTTAGCCGTGACTTCCCGGGCGATTTTTTGGTCGATGCGGATTATGCCTTGGGAATCGGCCGGAGTGGTCAGGACCGCCACCTCCAGAGAATTAAGCGCCCGCCTGGCGTCGCCTTCCGCGGACTTTGCCAGATGTTGAAAGGCGTCGTCGTCAATCTCCACCCGGTAATTACCCAGTCCGTATTCTTTATCCGCCAGCGCCCGTTTGAGAATCCTGGCGATGTCCTGGTCGGTGAGCGTTTTCAACTCAAAGACCTGGGAACGGGAGAGCAGAGGGGTATTAAGGGCGAAGAAAGGGTTGTGGGTGGTTGCGCCGACCAGGACGATGTTTCCCTCTTCCACGTCTTCCATGAAGGCGTCCTGCTGGGCCTTGTTGAAACGGTGGATTTCATCCACAAAGAGGATGGTCTTGCGGTTCAATTTTTGTTTTCTTTCCCGGGCTTCGGAGAGCGCCTGGCGGATTTCAGCGACGCCGGCGGTCACCGCATTCAGCCGTTCAAAGATGCCCCGGGTGTGGTTGGCGATTATGTGCGCCAGGGTGGTCTTGCCGGTTCCCGGGGGCCCGAAGATGATGATGGAGGCAACCCGGTCGGAAAGGATGGCCCGGGACAGAAGTTTGCCCTCGCCTAAAATTTCTTTTTGACCGACAAACTCCGCCAGGGTTTTCGGACGCATCCGGAGGGATAGCGGCGCTTCTTTAAGGTCGGCTTTTTTTTCTTCAGGGAATAGGGTATCCATAAGAAAAAATCCCGCCCTGCCGTTGGAGCGAATCCTCTGAACCCTTCCAATAAGTGGGTGTCGTCGCAAGATGCTTTCCGTTTCCCCGTTTCGGGGCATGCGGTCTGCACCTTAATCCCGACTCCCAAGAGAAAAGTGTTGGTTCAAGGAAAAACTCCTGGCGTACAGGACAGGATTTTTCTTTTATCTCTAAATTAATTTTATAACTCTTTAAACCCGATGTCAATAGTCCGCAATTTTGTAAAAATTTGTTCCCAAATGGTATCATTATAGCGATGTGCCGGATAATTCTGGGTGGAAGCGGCGGCCAGGGCATCGTTACCCTGAGTAAACTTCTGGCGATTGCCGGGATGAACGAGGGCCGGGCGATAAGTTGTTACCCGATTTACGGAGCCGAGATGCGCGGCGGATATACTTTTGCCACCGTCATTATCTCGAAGACTGAAATTCCTTCTCCCATCGTTTCCGAGGCTGACCTGGGCATCTTTCTGGACCAGTTTGCTTATGAATATCTGGGAAAGATGGTGACGAAAAGAGGCGTGCTTGCCGTCAACGCCGACCTGGTCAAAGCGAAGGCGGAAAAGCGGCGGTTATTCTCGATTTCAGCCGATGCGGCCGCCCGGCAGGCCGGCGACCGGAGAGCCGTTAATATGGTCGTGGCCGGTTACCTGGTCCGCCGGGCCGAGGAATATCCGGGTTTAATCCAGCCATTTCCGTCCTTGAAAAGTTTAAAAGAGGCTCTTCCGTCGGTCTTCCCGGGCAAACCGGCTGCTGTTGCGCTCAGCGAAAAGGCGCTCCTTTCCGGATACCAGACCACCTGAAAAAAACACAAAACGTTGTCATTCCCGCATGTGTTAAGCGGGAATCTACACATTAAAGGATTGGATTCCCGTTAACCACATACGGGAATGACAACTATTGAAATTTTTCCCTATGGCTGAATACTGTTCCGTTGTTTTTCCTCTTTTCACCCGCCAGGTCTTCTCTTATCAGGCCGGAGAATTTTCCGGGACAATCAAGGTCGGCCAGCGGGTTTCGGTTCCGTTCGGAAGGCGCAAGGCTATCGGTTTCGTGGTTGAACTTTCCGACCGGCTGCCGGCTGATGTGCCTAACCTCAAAACGGTGAACCGGTTAATCGATGCGCAGCCCCTTATTTCGGACGAGGTCCTATCCCTGGCTAAATGGATGGCCGATTATTACTGCGCTCCCCTGGGCGAGGTTTTGAGGTTCGTTTTAACCGCTTCGGTCCGTCCGCCGAAAAGGGAGTCCGTTGAGGAAGAGGTCTTCTACCAGGGAATACTGACCGGCGTAGCGCAGCAGGTTGCCACGCCGGAGCAGAAAGAGGTTCTGGAGGATTTGAAGGTTCTCCTGGCCGCACCGGAGAAGCGGACCGTTTTACTGCAGGGAGTGGCGGCCAGCGGCAAGACGGAAATCTACCTCCAGTTGGCCGCGTTTGCGGCTGATGCCGGCGGGCAGGCCCTCATCCTGGTTCCGGAAGTCGTGCTGGTTCCGCAAGCCGAAGAATGGGCCCGGGAGCGGTTCGGGGACCGGGCGGCGGTTTTGCACGGACGGCTTGCGCCGGCGGAGCATTACCGGCTTCTGTGCAAGGCAAAAGAAGGAAAAATTTCCGTCCTGCTCGGCACGCGTTCCGCGCTCTTTGCTTCCCTGCCCAACCTGAAACTGATTGTGCTGGACGAGGAGTTTGACCGTTCCTACAAAGAGACCCGGACCCCGCGTTACCACGCCCGGGATGTAGCGGTTAAAAGAGGCGAGATTGAGGGCGCCCTGGTCGTTCTGGGAAGCGCCACGCCTTCGCTTGAGGTTTACCAGGCCGCAAAAGAAGGCCGGTATGCTTCTTTTTCCCTCAAGGAACGCATCGTCAAAAATCTTTCCTTTCCCGAAATCCATATTGCCGATTCGCGCCTTTCCGGGACCGTCGCCCAAAAAAGGCGGCGGCCGATAATTTCCCCGGTTCTGCGCGCCCTGCTGGAGGAAAGGCTGTTGAAAGGGGAGCAGTCAATTATTTTCATCAACCGCCGCGGCCATTCCACCTACCTTTTTTGCGAAGACTGCGGCTATCTTTTCACCTGCCCGGAATGTGCGGTTACGCTGGTATACCACCATACCACCGGAGAACTTTACTGCCATTACTGCGGTTACCGGAAAGACCAGCCGCAGGGTTGTCCGGCCTGCAGCCGGAGCCGGCTGGGCCGGTCAGGAGTCGGCACCCAGTTGGTGGAGAAGGAACTGAACCGTTTCTTTCCGGACAACCGCATCCTGCGTCTTGATTCCGATGCGCTTAACCGGAAGGAAGGGCTCGGTTCGGTGCTTGATTTTCGCGACGGAAAATACCAAATCCTGGTCGGTACCCAATTGGTTACCAAAGGCCATCATTTTCCCCTGGTTACCCTGGTCGGTATTCTGGGGTCTGATGTTCTGCTTAACCTGCCCGATTTCCGCGCGGCGGAGCGTTCGTTCCAGCTTCTTTGCCAGGTTGCCGGCCGCGCCGGACGGAGTTTGCCCAACGCCGAGGTGTACATCCAGACCTATTATCCGGACCATTACGTTTTTTCAAGCATCCCCGGATTTAAATTTGAGGAATTTTACGAAAAGGAACTCTTTTTCCGGAAAGAGGCCGGTTACCCTCCTTTCGGGTATCTGGCCAACGTTCTCTTTACCGGAAAACGCG
>CAZBFL010000001.1:0-9769 GCA_964491175.1 uncultured bacterium | reverse complement strand
AAAACGCGAGGAAACGGTTCTTCGGAAATCCGGGGAATGGGCTGACCAGGCGAACAGGATGGCGGCCGAATTGGAGATGGAAGTGCTGGGCCCGGCCGCCTGTTTCCACAAAAAGATGCGGCAGGCATACCGCCGGCATCTTATCCTGAAGTCCGCCAAACCGGGCCGGATTCAGGAGTTTCTCCGTTCGCTGCCGGATAAGCAGATTTTTGATAAAGGGGTTACAATCGATATCGACCCCGTCGACTTATTTTAATGGAAAAGTTGGATACCGTTCTTTCTACCTGCACGCTCTGCCCGCGTCGCTGCCGGGTAAACCGGCTGAAAGGGGAGAAAGGGTTTTGCGGAGGCGGAGAATCGGCGAAGGTAGCCAGCCATAACAGCCATTTCGGCGAAGAACCGCCGATATCCGGTTCCCGGGGCAGCGGCACCATCTTCTTTTCCGGGTGTACCCTGCGCTGTATTTTCTGTCAGAATTACCCTATCAGCCAGTTGCGGGAAGGCCGGGAAGCGTCCATTTCGGAACTGGCCCGGATGATGCTGGCGCTTCAGAAGAACGGTTGCCACAACCTGAACCTGGTTACGCCGACCCATTTCGTGCCGCAGATTCTGGAGGCTTTCCGTCAGGCAAAAAAGGAAGGTTTTAACCTTCCTGTCGTTTATAACACCAGCGGTTACGAGACAACGGACACCCTGAAATTGCTAAAAGGGGTTGTATCCGTATACCTTCCTGATTTAAAATATGGAAACGATAAGGCTGGCGCGGATATTTCCGGAGTCAGCGATTATTTTACTTTTGCCGGTCCGGCAATTAAAGAAATGTATCGTCAGGTCGGCGATTTGCAGGTTGATGAAGAAGGCGTGGCGCAAAAGGGTCTGATTGTGCGCCACCTGGTCTTACCGGATGACTTTTCCACAACCGGAGAAGTGCTTCGTTTTTTGGCCGGGGAAGTCTCTTTGGACGTAACCGTAAGTTTGATGGCTCAATACTTTCCCGCACACAAGGCGCAGTTTCACCCTAAATTGAACCGAAGGGTTACGGGCCGGGAATATTGCAAAGCGGTGAAACTGGCTCAGGACCTGGGTTTGCACAACCTGTTCATTCAGGAAATTTCTGAGTTTTAGACAGATTTTTCAGAATTTTTCAACAACTTATGCACAAGGAAAAAGAGAAAAAATATCAGGGGTTATTTGTCACCTTCGAGGGCACCGACGGCTGCGGTAAAAGCACCCAGCTCCGGATGGCGGCAAAGCATCTGAAATCTCAGGGATACCAGGTGCGGGTCTTCAAGGACCCGGGCGGTACCAGGGTCGGAGAAGAAATCCGGCGGATTCTGCTGGCGAAGAAGAGCCGCAGGGACCCGCTTGATTCGGTTGCCGAAGCCCTGCTTTACCTTGCCAGCCGCCGGGTCCTGGTCTCCCGGTTGATTAAACCCGCCCTGGACCAGGGAAAGATTGTGCTGTGCGACCGGTTTACCGATTCCACTCTTGCCTACCAGGGGTTTGGCCGGGGTTTGTGTTTGCCGGAACTCAGGACCTTGTGTCATTTCGCTTCAGGCGGTTTAAAACCGGACCTGACTTTTTTGCTGGATATCGAACCCGGCGTCGGTTTGACCCGGGTGAAAGGAACAGACCGCATTGAAGCGCTTGGTCTGGGTTTTCAGCAAAAGGTCCGCCGCGGGTATCTGAATTTGGCCGGTCAGGAGCCGGGCCGCATCAAAGTCATTTCCGGCGACGGCTCTCCGGAAGAAGTCTTTTCCCGCATATCGTCGTATTTAACCGAAATAGTTCCTCCCCCCTTGCGGGGGAGGTGAGGTGGGGGGATGACCATTACCGAAAGCCAGGAATTGCTGCTCAAGGCGATTAAGGCAAACCGCCTGGCAGCCGCTTACCTGTTCATCGGCGCGGAAGAAGAAGAGAGACGCGCCCTGGCCAAATTTTTAACGCAGGCGCTTTTCTGTTCCGAAATTACGCCGGGCTCTTTGCCCTGCAGCCATTGTTCCGCCTGCCGGAGGGTGGCCGAAGAGAAGCACCCGGACATGTTTATTATCCGGGGCGAGGGTGTAATGGGTTTTCTCTCCATCGACCAGGTCAGAGACCTGAAATCGGAAATTTACCTTTCACCCTACCAGGCGAAATACCGGGTTTACCTTCTGGAGATAGAAGCCATCCGGGATGAAGCCGCCAACGCTTTTTTGAAGACCCTGGAAGAACCGCCTGAAACCGCAATTATCATAATTCTCTCCCAGACCGAGCGTGAATTTATACCCACCATCCTCTCCCGGCTCGCTAAAATCCGTTTGCCGGAACCGGAGTTATCGGTCTCAAGTTTACAATGCATCACAAGCATCGCCGGCCTTTCCTGGCAGGAGCCGTCCGGGATATTTAAACTGGCAAAAGAGATGGCTGATGCCGAAGAGGAGGATTTGAAACTATTACTGAAAGAGATTATCGCCGGTTTACGGATATCACTGGAATTTAAGGAGGGCCTGCGTTCCAGGGAGGAGACGCCGGAAGCGATGGTCAAGATTGCGAATAAGGCGAAGAATGCCGGCGAACTCCGCTCCTTTCTGGAAAAGGCGCTGGCCCGGCGTCAGGATATTCTGCGGGGGAGGGTCACAACGCGGCTCGCCCTGGAAACGCTTCTTATCCCCCTGTCCCAACCGGCCCACCCTATACCTCCCCCTGGACGGGGGAGGTAAGGTGGGGGTGTATGCCTTTACCAAACGCAAGTAGTATTGCATTTAGTAATACTATGTGCTATTATAGTTGCATATGGTAAAAAGACATTATTGGATAAACAAGATTGAAGAAGCCTGGAAACGGCGTTCAATCGTCTGGCTGTCCGGGGTCAGGCGGTCCGGGAAAACCTTTCTCTGCCGCAGTTTAGAGAATGTTGAATATTTTGATTGCGAACGTCCCAGCGTGCGGCAGCAAATAGAGGATGCCGAATCGTTTCTCCCGGCGGCCAAAGGCAGGATTGTGCTGGATGAAATCCACCGGCTTTCCAACCCAACCGAATTTTTAAAGATTGCCGCCGACCATTTTCCGGAGATTAAAATCATCGCCACCGGTTCTTCCACCGTTCAGGCCTCCAAAAAATTCCGGGATACTTTGACCGGACGGAAAGAAGAACTCCATCTTCCGCCGATGATAAACGAGGATACCGTCTCTTTCGGTAATGTCGGTTTGAAGCACCGGCTTTTACACGGAGGCCTGCCGCCGTTTTTCCTGAGCGATGATTTACCGGAGAAGGACTTCCAGGAATGGATGGATTCTTACTGGGCAAAGGATATTCAAGAATTGTTTCGTTTGGAAAGGCGGCAGTCTTTCCAGAAATTTCTGGAACTCATTTTTATCAACAGCGGGGGTATTTTTGAAGCCACCCGGTATGCCAAACCGTGTGAAATCAGCCGGACTACGGTCTCAAATTATCTTGCCGTTCTGGAGCATACCTCTTCCGTTTACATCCTCAGGCCTTTTTCCACCTACCGGCCGACTGAAATCATTTCCGCTTCCAAGGTCTATGCGTTTGACACCGGTTTCGTCTGTTATTACCGGGGTTGGCGTGAACTAAGGCCGGCGGACCTGGGAATTCTTTGGGAACATTACGTCCTTAACGAAATCATAGCCAGGACCCAAAGACGGGACATTCGCTACTGGCGGGATAAGCAGGGCCACGAAATAGATTTTATCCTGATTCCGCACCGGGGCCAACCCCCGACGACGATTGAATGTAAATGGAAGTCAACCCGTTACGAAGACCGCAACCTCAAGAAATTCCGGCAGGCCTATCCTAAGGGCGTAAACTGGGTTGTCTGCCAGGATGTTAACCGGCCGTATTCCAAAAAATACGATGACCTGCAAATACAATTTATGGGTTTGCCGGATTTGGCAACACGTCTGGAAGCCAACACGGCGGAGAAAAAATGAAAAATGAAAATTCCCAATTGCAACTATAATTTATTCAAGGTTATTTTAATTTCCGGGCTGCGTTTCATAGTGTTATGGACCATACATTTTTCCGCCCACCCCATCGCTTCTTTGCGTTCTTTTTCCGATTTGGCTGAAGGCAGGGATATTTCCAGGGATATCTTCCCAATCCGATCCGGAGTTTTTTCGTAGTTTGCTTCAACTTCCAACCCGGCCGGGTCCCACTTAAATTTATGGCAGTAGAAGGCCAGTTCCATTCCGGTGCACGCGGCCAGGCTGGTTACGAAAAGTTCCACCGGCGTCGGTCCGGTCTCTTTCCCCCCGAGGCCCAGGGGCAGGTCAACCGCAAATTTGTGATTTCGTGCCGACGCTTCAAAGGTCATGCCTCCCGAATACCTTACGCTTATTTTTCCCATCTTTGCCTCCTCTTTTCAGTAAGGGTAACCAGAAAAACGGAGATTTCATAGAGAATAATCATCGGCAGCGCCATCAGGCTCTGGGTGAAGGCATCCGGGGACGGAGTGATGACGGCGGCGATTATAAAAGCGAGGATGACAAAAATCCGGCGCTGCCTTCGCAAGAATTGCGAGTTGACAACACCCAGCCGTCCCAGGAGTAAAACCGCATCCGGCAGGGTAAAGACCAGGCCAAAACCAAGGATGAATATCAGCAGAAAAGTAAGGTAAGAATTAAAAGAGAGGAAGGGATGCAGCCCGGCCGGCGCCACCGAAAGGAGAAATTTGAGCCCCGGCGGCAGGACTATGAAATAGCCGAAAGCGCAGCCGCCCCAGAAGAGGAAAAAGAAAGAAGCGATAAAACCAAGTACCGGTTTCCGTTCCGCCGGATGGAGGCCCGGCCGCAAAAAGGCCCAAACCTGGTAAAGGAGCAAGGGCAGCGAAAGGAGTAACCCGGCGGCCAGCGCCAGTTTTATCAGGGTGAAGAACGGTTCCACCGGAGTGAGATAGACCAACTCTCCCACCCTGCTTTTTAAAGGATAGAGCAGAATCTTCAGAAAATAACGGGAAATTATCCAGTACGCCAGGATGCTGGCGGAGAGCCAGATTAAGAGCGAGCCGAATATCCGGCGCCGTAATTCTTCCAGGTGCTGGATGAAATCCCAGTCACTCTTTTTTGGCGGCTGATTCATCATCTTTCTTGATTTCGTTTTCCGCTTCCTTCATCCCTTTACGGAATTCCGCCAGGGTCTTTCCCAGAGAACGCCCGATTTCCGGCAGGCGCCTGGCGCCGAAAACAAGAAGCACGATCAAGAAGATTACCAGCAACTCCTGAAATCCGATTCCAAACATTTTCCCTCCTTGATTTTATCCGCGGATTTCGCCCCGGTTAAAGACAACGATGGCCGCTTCGCCGGAGACCGGGCATTGCTTTTCGCAGGCGCCGCACCCGATGCAAACCGATTCATTGACAATCGGTCTTTTTTCTTCGTCCGCCCGGATGGCCGCAACCGGACAGTATTCCATGCAAATCAGGCAGAGTTTGCCCTGGCCCCAGGCAAGGCAGCGGCTGTGGTCAATCTGCGCGGTGCCTATCTTGAACTGCCCCAATTGCGTTTTTTTAATGGCATTGCTCGGGCAGACCCGGTAACACAAGAAACAGAGTTCGCAGGGTCCGATGCGCGGCACCAGCCGCGGGGTGCCCAACCCTTCCAGCCCGGTTTCCAGAAAGCATGGCTTCAAGCCGTTGCTGGGACAGACTTTAACACATCTCCGCACCGCACGCAACGGGAAGTAAACTCCGTCTCTTTTCCGGCGGCCGGCGGGCGCAGTATGCGTCCGGCCGTTTCTCCTTTTTTCCTGAACTTAAGTCCGCTCCCGGCCAGAAGCCCTAAAAAAAGAGCGCTCAGGAATTGACGCCGGGAAAGGTCAAACGCGGCCGGCCGTTTCTTGAGTTTTTTTCCGGCCCGCGCCGCCAGTTCCAGGATTGCGCCCAGCGGGCAGAGGTTAAAACACCAGAATCTCGGGAAGACGGCGCTGACGAGAATTATTGCCAGGACAAGCGCCAGGCCCGGTAGGGAAAGGAGCATTCCCAGAGAGATTACCAGCGGGTCAAACTGCTGGATTATGCCGGCCAGGCCAAAACCGGCCAAAACCAGAAAGATTACCAGCGCGTAAATTTGAACCGCAAAGAGAAACCTCAACCGGGGGCTCTTCCGCCAACGCTTCCTGGCGCTAAGGAACGAAGCCAGGTCGATGCAGGTACCCAGCGGGCAGATATTCCGGCAGAAGAACCGGCCGAACACGAGTGTCAGCGCCAGGAGCAAAAGAGCCGGCCAGAACGAAATTGCTATGGTTTTCGTTGCGATGGCGGCGGTTACGGCCAGGAAAGGGTCCGCCCGGAAGAAGGCGTTGCTCCATCCCTTCAGGCGCAGCGGATAGCGTGTCTGCCACGCCAGGATAAAGAAGAGCGCCAGCCCGGAAAACTGAAACAGGTTTCTCCACCGGAAACGCAGTCGGAACATTCAAGATAGTTTTACGTTTTTCACCCGGAGCGACTGTAGGTCAATTTCGCCCAGCCCCATCTGGTGAGCAAGCAGGATGTGAGAAATTTTTTCCGGGGCAAAGCCCAGGATTTTAGCGCCGTAGGCATCGGCGGCCACCGGGTCGGTGGCCGCAACAATTTGGTTGAGCGTCTGCACATTACCCGGTCCGGCCGGTCCGTTGGAAGTCAGAATCCGGGTGGCATCCAGCAAAATCAATTTCGGCTTTACCGCAAGACTCAGGTCCGCGATCGTCTGATGCAGGTTGGTTGAATGCATCAGGCCGCGGTCCCAGACCACGCCCATTAAATTTTTCATGCTCAACGTGACCATTGCGCCGCCGTGGACCTTAACCGCCGGCAGGTTAATCAGGACGTCGCAATCCAGTATCTCGTTAAGCACCATCGGGGAGCGTAAAATTTTGGCTTGGGGAATATTAATCTCGCGATAATATTTTACCTGGTCAGCGGGCAGGACCTCGGCGCCGGCCCGGCCGGCCGCCGCCTCGATGCCGCTCTGCTGGTAAGACATCCGGTAATTGCTGCAGGTGTGGTCGATAACGACGACCCGCCGGGCGCCGGCCTGCCGGCACAAGCCCACCACAGCCGCCACAATCTCCGGGTCGGTATTGGCTCCCTCCTGGGGAGTCCTTGCCCAGGCGATATTGGGTTTGACGACTACCCGGTTTCCGGACCGTACAAACCGGTTGATTCCGCCCAGGCCATTTACGGCCGCCTCAACCCGTTCTCGGGCCGTGCCGCCGGCAACAACGGACAGATGCGGAGGCAATTCCGGCCAGGCCGTCTTTTTGCCGAACGCTCCCCAGACCAGGGCGGCTGCCAGCGAAGAAGCAGACCACTTTAAAAATTCACGACGATTCATTTTGTCCTCCGGTTGGAAAATGCGCAATAATATATTACCACAAAAAGCAATTTTACGAATTCTCAACTACTCGTTTAAGGGGAAAATGAGATATAATAAATTACCGATGAAATATTTAGCGGTTTTCCTGGCGGCTGTTTTAACAGTCTTCCCCCCGGGGCATTCCTTTGGAGCCGAAGCGTCTTCAGGTCGCCCTAAAGTCGGCCTGGTCTTAAGCGGCGGCGGAGCAAGAGGCGCCGCGCATATCGGAGTTCTCAAGGTCCTTGAAAAAGAGCATATTATCGTTGACTATATAGCCGGCACCAGCATGGGCGCGGTGGTAGGCGGTCTTTATGCTTCCGGCTTGTCTCCGGAAGAGATAGAAAAAGAATTGGAACTGGTGGACTGGAAAGATATTTTTTCCGATGCGCCCCGCCGGCAGGAACTTCCTTTCCGCCGCAAGAAAGACGCGCAAAACTATATTACCGGGGTGGAAATAGGCGTTAAGGGCAGAAAGATAGCCCTTCCGAAGGGTCTCATCGCCGGACAGAAACTCGGTTTTCTCTTAAAATCGCTGACGCTGCACACGGCCGATATTAAGGATTTTGACCATTTGCCCGTTCCTTTCCGGGCGGTAGCCGCCGATATCGAAACCGGCGAGATGGTGGTGCTGAGCCGCGGTAATTTTACCGAGGCCATCCGGGCCAGCATGTCTATTCCCGGCGTCTTCTCGCCGGTGGAAATAGGCGGGAAGCTGCTGGTAGACGGCGGGATTGCCCGAAATCTTCCGGTGGATGTCGTCAAAGAGATGGGCGCAGACGTGGTGATTGCCGTGGACATCGGTTCCACCCTCTCCAAACGGGAAGAACTGAATACCCTGATCGATGTTTACCGGCAGGTCTTGACGGTAATGGGTCAGCAGAACGTGGTTGAGCAGGTTAAACTTATCGGAAAAGACGACTGCCTCATCCGGCCCGAACTGGGCAGGATTTCCACCGCCGATTTTCCCAGGGCTACGGAGATTATCCGCATCGGCGAAGAAGCCGCGCTCAATTGCCGGGAAACGCTGCAGCGTTACGCTGTTTCTCCGGAAGAACACCAGGCTTTTCTTAAGCGCCGTTTTCTCGGCATGTCGTACCCGGTCCGCGTGGACTTTGTAAAGGTAAAGGAGACAGAACATATTTCCGGCAAAGTTGTGGAAGATAAACTTAAGACAAAAGCCGGTAAAGACCTTAACTTGAAAATCCTTAAAGACGACCTGGCGAGGGTATACGGAATCGGCGCCTTTGAACACGTTGATTTCCAGTTTATCAAAGAGGGGGATAAACAGGGTTTGCTGATCAGTCCCACCGAAAAGACATGGGGGCCGAACTATCTCTATTTCGGGATGCGGCTCTCGGATGATTTTCAGGGAACGAAGCATAATAACCTTTTATTCAATTATAATATGACCCAGGTTAATTCTCTTGGAGCCGAATGGCAAACCCAGCTTCAAATCGGAAATGACGGCCGTTTGAGTACCGAGTTTTTCCAGCCGCTGGACTATTCCGGCCGGTTTTTCTTAATTCCGCGGGCCGAAGCCACGGTCGGTTTCACCGAAGTATATGATCAAAACAGACTCAAGTCCCAGTACCAGATAAACGCCGGCAAGGTCGGCTTGGACGTTGGAACGCAGTTGGGCACCTACGGCGAAGTCAGGTTTGGAGTTGAAAAGAGGTACGTTTCGGCCGACCTCAGGGTCGGTTCGGCGGTTCCGAAGGAAGACAGCGGCAACCAGGCGGCCTTCGTGGGCAGTTTTGCTTTCGACCATCTGGATGATTCCAACTTCCCCCGATACGGGGCCAAGTTTGACCTGGATTTCATTCTGGCCCGGAACGATATGCTGGGCGGAGAGATATCTTACGACAAGGCAGTTTTTTCCTTAATCGGCGCCGCCAGTTATAAAAAACACACATTATTGGCTTCGCTGGAAGGCGGCTCCGCTTTTGACAGCGAAATACCTTTTTACGACCAGTTTACCCTTGGCGGTTTTCTGTCTTTATCCGGCTACCGGGAGGGCGAACTACGGGGCAATTATTACGGCCTGGCCCGGATTATCTACTTTTATCGTTTCGGCAAACTTCCTTTTACCTGGGGTGACAGTCTCTATCTGGGCGGTTCAATTGAGGCCGGCAACGTCTGGAATTCCAGCAGCGAAATGGAACTAAGCGACTTATTGTGGAACAGCAGTCTGCTGGTTGGCGCCGACACGCCTCTCGGTCCCCTCTATCTGAGTTACGGATTTACCGAGAAGACCAGAGGGGTTTTCTATGTTTATCTGGGCCGGAAATTTTAAGTTACCTTGAAAAACGCAGGGGCTTGATTCATCAAGCCCGCCCCGTAGAAGGCAACAGCCGCCTGTACGGGGCCCGCGGTCGCCATAAACGGCGCCCCTACTTTTTACAGAAAAAACAATATATATATTGTATGATATTTGAC